>JBEKCN010000100.1:0-9921 GCA_050014855.1 Streptosporangiaceae bacterium
GTGGCCGTGGTCGGCATCGAGCAGGGGATAGCCCTCGCGCTGGTCCTCTCGCTGGCCGACCGGACCCGGCGCTCGGCCCGGCCCCGCGACGCCATCCTCGGGCGGGCGCCGGGCACCGACCACTGGATCCCGGCCGACATCGGCCTCCCGGCCGAGCAGGTGGCCGGGGTTCTGGTGTACCTGGTCTACGCCCCCCTGTGGTACGGCAACGCCGAGTACCTCCGCTCGCGGATCGGTCACCTCGTCGACGCCGCGCCCGGCCCGGTCCACGCGGTCGTCCTCGACGCCGCCGGCGTGTCCGACATCGACTACACCGGGCTGCAGGCGCTGCGGGATCTGGCCACCGAGCTCGGGCAGCGGGGCGTGACCATCGGGATCGCCCGGACCTCGCACCTGGTCCACCACGACCTCAAGCACGGCACGATCCTGAAACAGCTCGGCCCCGACCACCTGTTCCCCTCCGTAGACCAGGCCGTCAAAGCCCTCCAGCACGGCGGGCGCCGGTTACTCGATCGCGCTGCTCGGCGTGAATGGCACGGGCTGGGTGCTGGCTACCTCCCTGTTCCTGCTGTGGCTTCCCGCGATTGTGAACGTGATCCGGCCCGGCGGAGACGCGTGCCCGCTCCTCGTCCATCGACGCCGTCATCCGCTCCCCTGCTGTGTGCTAGCGACCGGATCCCTTTTTCCAGCAGGATCGGGTTGAGCACGTTGCCGTGGTCGACATGATCCAGGATGATCGGCCGCGCTTCCGCGGCGATCCGGCCGGTGAAGCCCTGGCCGACCGGACGCACGCCCTGCCTGACTTCCTCCTCCAGCCCGCTCGCCGCCGTGGCGATGAGGTGCCGGCCGGAACGGTCCAGCAGCAGCACCGCCGCGGTGTCCGCGTCCAGGCTTTCCTTCACCCGGCTCACGGGTGAGCGGGGCTAGGCCGCCGAAGCAGACCCGGACCGCACCGGGCCGACGGGGGGCGGCCGCCGCACAGCGCAAGCGGCTGCGGGGCGTACGCCGTCAGCTGATGCGTACGGGCAGGTGCTTCAGGCCGTTGGTGAAGTTGGACCGGATCCTGGCCGGCTTGCCGTCGGGTTCCAGCCGGGGCAGTACCGGCAGCAGTTCCTGCAGCAGCACGCGCAGCTCCAGCCGGGCGAGATGCTCGCCCAGGCAGCGGTGCGGGCCGCCGCGCCCGAAAGTGGTGTGCGGGTTCGGTGAGCGGCGCAGATCCAGCCGGTAAGGATCTTGGAAGACGTTGTTGTCCCGGTTGGCCGACGTGTACCAGACCACGACCTTGTCGCCCGCCGCGATCCTCGACTGGCCGAGGGTGACGTCGCGGGTGGCGGTGCGGCGGAAATGGTGCAACGGGGTGGTCCAGCGGAGCAGTTCCTCCACCGCGATGCGCCAGCCCCGGTCATCGGCACCGTTCAGGACGGCGATCTGGTCCGGGCGCTCAAGCAGCGCCTGCACGCCCAGGGCGATGGCCTGCCGGGTGGTCTCGTTCCCGGCCACGACCAGCAGTAGGAACATGGCGTCGATCTCGTGTTGCGGCAGCGGGCGGCCACCGATGGTCCGCTGCACCAGGGCGGTGATCAGATCGGGCCGGGGCTGTTGCTGCCGCGCCTGCGAGAGTCGCTGGCTGTAGGCGAACATCTGCAGGGCGGCAGGGCTGCGGAACGGCAGCAGGCGGTACTGCTCGCTGTCCCCGCCGTCCAGCAGGACGGCCGCCAGGTCGGGGTCGGTGTTAGCGATCATCTGGTCGCCTAGGTCGATCAGCAGGCCCTCGTCTTGCTCGGGCACGCCGAGCACGCGGCACAGCACCTTGATGGGCACCGCGGCGGCAACCCGCTCGACGAAATCGAAGCGGTCCTGAGCCAGCGCGCCGGCCAGTACCTCGCGGGTGAGCGAGCGCACCATTTCCTCGTAGTCGCGTACCGGGCGGACGGCGAAGGGCGCCGACACCAGTCCGCGCAGCTCGGTGTGCAGGGGAGGGTCGGCGTCGATCATGGAACGCCGGGCCGCCAGGGCGTCCGGGGCCAGGTCCTCCAGCGCGCTGGCGCCGGTCTGGGAGGAAAACGTGGCCCAGTCCTTCGACACCGCCACCACGTCGGCGTGGGAGGTCACCGCCCAGAAGCCCCGCCCGTGGCGTTCGGGCTGCCAGTGCACCGGGTCGGCGTGGCGCAGCGCATCGAACCACTCGTAGGGAACCCGGTCCGCGAACGCGTCGTTGTCGGACAGGTCGATCGACGCGAGCACATCGCCCGGGGCGTGGGCCATCAGGCCAGTTCCAGGTAGCGGTCCCGTTCCCAGCCGGTGACGGTGGTGATGTAGGCCAGCCAGTCCTGCTGCACGAGCAGCGTGTAGTCGTGCACGGCGTCTTCGCCCAGCAGGCCGGCGATGCGCTTGTCCGCCCGGGCGAGCTCGACCGCTTCGGCGGGGGTCCGGGGCAGGGGCTGACCGGTGCCGTACAGGTCACCCGAGCCGCGGGGAGCCAGCTCCTCGTTGTCCTCGATGCCGGCGATCACCGTAGCGAGCAGGGCGGCGACGGACCAGTACGGGTTGGCGTCGGCGCCGGGGGTCCGCAGCTCGATGCGGGTCGCGGGACCGCTTTCCACCAGCGAGCGCACCGCGGCGGTCCGGTTGTCAGCGCCCCAGGTCGCGGTGACCGGCGCGTATGATCGTGCCTCGAAGCGCTTGTAGGAGTTGATGTTCGGGGCGCCGAAAACGCTGATGGCCGGCAGGTGCCGCAGCACTCCGGCGATGGCCGCGCGCATCAGCGGGTTCTCCGCCCCGGCATCGGGGACGAACGCTGGCTCGCCGTCCCGCCACAGCGAGACGTGCAGGTGCATGGAGCTTCCGGACAGGCCCTGGAACGGCTTGGCCATGAAGGTGACGCGGGCGCCGGCCGCCCGGGCCAGGGCGCGGAGCGCATACTTCAGCCGGAATGCGTCGTCCGCGGCACCGATCGGGTCCCGGTGGTGGATGTTGATCTCTAGCTGCCCCGGCCCGTACTCGCTGGTGACCGCCTCCACCGGCAGGTACCCGGCCAGGCCCTCGGTGATGGACGTGAGGACCGGGTCCAGTTCGTTCAGCTTCTCCAGTGAGTAGCAGTGCACCGCCGTGGCCAGTGGCTGGGCCGCCGGGTCAAGGAGGAAGAACTCGATCTCCACCCCGATCTCGGCGTGGTAGCCGAGCTCAGCGAGACGCTCGGTGACCCGGCGCAGGACCGTGCGCGGTGCGGTGCGGACCGGGTTCCCTTCGTGGTCCACGAGGTCACCCAGCACCTGGCCGGCGCCCGGCCGCCACGGCAGCAAGCGGAACGTGTCGAGGTCCGGCGTGGCGTACAGGTCGGGGAACCCGGTGTGCCAGCCGGTCAGGCGGGCTCCTTCGTGCACGGTCGCCACCACATCCCAGCTGAGCGTGGCGTCACAGAAGCCGACCCGCTCGTCTGCCTGGCCGGGAAAGCCGGCCGCCGGGAGGCGCTTGCCGAGGGTGTGGCCCAGGTGGTCGGCCCACGCCACCTCGATCTCGGACAATGACCGGTCGCCGAGGGCCGAGGCGATCTGCTCTCGGCCGGACTGGGCCGGCCCGGGAGCAGCCGCGGGGGAGAACGCTGATGTCATGACGGGCTGCTTTCTGTCTCCGGGATAAGTTCGGCGGCGATGCGGCTCTCCAGGTCGGCTGTCTCCCGTTCCTGGAGGGTGCCGAGCCGGGCGGCGCGGGCCGGGTCTCGTACCTTGAGCGCCAGGTACCAGGCCAGCCCGATCACGATCCAGGCCAGGAAGATGTACGGGAAGGTGTTGTAGGGGCCCGGCGGGACCGGAATAAGGGTCTTGTAGAGCACGTAGCCGATGGCCGCGGCGGCCAGCACCGTGACGATCACCGGCAATGGGGTCAGCGCCTTGCGGCGGGCGAGGAAGAACGGGACGGCGATGGAGACCAGCAGGTAGGCCACCAGGTAGCCGAAGGTGGCAACCGTGTCGACGTAGGCGAGGGTATGGAGCGGCGAGGTCCCGTAGGCCGCCATCACGAAGGGCACGGCGCCGACCACCGGCGCCAGCGCGTAGATGGCCACGTGCGGTGTCTTGAATTTCGAATGAGAACGGCCGAAGTCGCCCGGCAGGATGTCTTCGCGGCCGAGGCTGTAGACGCCCCGGGCGGCGGCGTTCAGGCATGCCGCCGCGCAGGCCACCGCCGAGATGGTCACGGCCAGGTCGAGGTAGTAGGCGAGCCAGCTCACGCCGGCGGTGGCGGAGAGATGGTTCAGCGGGGCGCTGCTGCTCGCCAGGGAGGCCGCCGAACCGAAGCCCAGCACCTCGCCGTAGGCGGCGACAATGTAGAGCACGCCGACCGCCAGCACGGTGAAGAGGATGGCCCGCGGGATGGACCGGTGCGGGGAACGCGCTTCGATTCCGAGCGAGGACGAGCTCTCGAAGCCGACGAAGCCGCTCACCGCCACCACGGTGCCCAGCGCGATGCCGGTGGCGCTGGAGCCGGTGGCTTTGAACTGGCCGGTGTCGAAGCGGGCACCGTAGTGGACGAACAGGGCGATCAGCAGCACGCTGATGGCTACCAGCGAAATGATCTCCAGCGTCACCGCCACCCGGGTCGAGATCCGGATCCCGCGTATGAGAATCGCTACGGTGGGAACCAGGAAGACCACCAGCAAGGGCAGTTGCCATGGTCGGCTCTCGCCGTTAAGCCCCAGCTTGGCCAGGAAGGCGCCGAAGTAAAGCGCCGCGCCCGCCAGGCAGGCGGCGGCCATGAGGACGTAGCCGAAGATAAGGCCCCATCCGCCGGCGAACGCTGTGCTACGTCCAAGGCCCGACGCCGTGTAGGTGTACAGGGAACCGGCCGCCGCGGTACGGCGAGCGAACTGGGCAATGCTGTAGCCCACCAGCACGGCAACGACGGTCGCCAGAATGTAGGACCACATCGTGCCCTGGCCGGCGATCAGGTAGACCACGGCCAAGGTACCGATCGAGATGGTCGGCCCGGTGGCGGCCAGCGACTGGCCGAATACCTCGAAGCCGGTTACTGACCGGCGCGCCAGCTCATTTTTCTCTACTGGCGGAGCGGCACCATCTCCCACTGGCGGAGCGGCACCATCTCCCACTGGCGGGGTGGCACCATCTCCCACTGGCGGAGTGGCGCCATCTCCGGCAGATGGCCCGGCCCGCGGCCCGGCCGGCGCCTGGTTGCCGATGTCGTGACTGGCGGTCATCTCATACTCCTCATGCTCGTAGTCCGGTACTCATCGGTGCCGGTCACCTGAACCGGCCGCGGCGACGGCGGGGGCAGACCCGTCGGGCGCCGCCGCCCGGATGTGCCGTTCGCCGACCGGACGGCCGTCGGCCGGCTCGGCTGCCGACAGGAAGGCTGCCGACAGGAAGACAGGGCCGCGGTGTGGTGCTGAAGGCAAGCGCTACCAGGCCACGGAGCCCGGTGCCCACCACCAGTCGGGCGCGCGGCGCCGACGAGAGAACGGCGGCGGCGACCTGACGCGGCTCGCAACGCCCGTCGCTGCGCTAACCCAGCTCCTTCGGACCGCGGGCGCCGGATGGTATCTCGGCCGCCCCCCGCCGTCGGATGGAGAACTCCGAACTCGTTCCCGAGCCCGGCGAGCTGCTGTGGCACTGCACCCACCCTTGGTCGTGCCTTCAAAGGAGGACGCCTCGCGCGGCGGTTCGATGCGCCGCCGGGCCGTCAGATGCCTTCGGCGCCTGCGGGCGGAGGTGCGGGCGTGCCGTGCAGCGTCAATGCTGCGCTGGACACCTACCCACAGAGCGGCCGACCTGACAGAGCCCGCTCTTCATCCGGCCCAGGTCAACGTGACGCCGGGCGATGAGGGGGGAGCCACTGGCATTCACTCCTTCAGGGTGACACCGCGAATGGGAAAAATCAATATTTCCGACCAATTTAATCGGTTTTTCGGACTCTGAGCGGAATCACCCACCCATAGTTAAGCGGGGGTGAGGGTGGGTGCTCAACGGTGCCACCGGTCCAGATGGGTGCGGACGTTTTCCGGCAGCGCCTCGGCTGGGTAGTACCGGTCGTAGAAGTCGGTGTCCAGATGATGAGCCTGGTACCAGACGGTGGTCAGGAACGGGTCAATAGTGGCGGGGAACCGTCCGTAGGCGTCCCAGACATAGCGAACCCAGGTCTTGGTCGCCTCGATCGCCTCTGCCGATGGCCGCGGTATGCGACGGACGATCGTGCGGTCGGTCCATGGAGTGGCGACATCAGACGTGAAGATTCCCTCAGCTCCCCAGCGCAGGCCCACCACGAAGTCGACAGCGTCCTCGACCGTGTCGTGGTAGGGGGGGATGGCCGCCTCGAACAGTCCGTCTAGTCCCACCGGGATTTCCTCGCCGGCGCCGATGGGCGCCCACTCTGGCACCTTGTGGAAACGGAACCCGAGCCCGCCGGCGCTGCCCTGGCCGCCGATCGCGTGCCAAGGGATCTCGCCCCCCATCACGACCCTGCCCTTGCCGCCGGAGAATGGGTGACCGCCGAGCCCAAGAGCCGCGGTAGCGATCCCCAGGTTGGCCACTACCAGCCCGGATTCGACACCGTTCGCGTCGACCATCTGCCAGCGCTCGAAGTCGGTCAGATCGACGGGATGAGCGTCATGCAACAGCCCCGATTCGACGAAAGGCCGCAGCGGGTCCGCACCCAGCCGCTGATCGACCAGGTAGTAGCCATGGGGACGGTCGAAGTACAGCAGCAGCGCGGCGATGCACTGCCGGGTGACTTCGGCGATGGGAATGAACAGCGTGCTGCCCGCCACGTTGATGTTCTGATGGTTGAACGCGAATAGGTTGGGCAGCTGCCGGGGAATGTCGAGACGGCCCTCGGACAGCTTCACCGCGCCGCGATGCGTGGCTTCGCGTTCGCCCGCCGTCTGATTCTGCAGGTACGCATGGGGCCGGCTGTCGCGCGCAGGCAGGAAGAATGTGCCTTCATCGCTTGTCCAGAAGACCTCGGTGGAGTGGTTCGCCAGCGGACTGGGGTAGCTGCGCCCGGTAAACGAGGCGAGTTTGTCCCCACCCGTGGGACCGCCTTCCGCATCCAGGAAGGACCATTCCTCCCGCACCACACCGGTCACGCCGGTTGCCGCCGCGACCAGCAGGGCTTCCTCCTCGGTGCTCAGGGGAACGGGGCCGCGTTTCGACTCAAACGCCAATGGCCCGGTCAGGGTGCCGCCCAGCGGGAACCGGCGTGAACGCCTTCCGAAGACGGCGTTCAGCGCCCCGAACTCGTTAGCCTCGTCGTGCGCGTCACGCTCTACGGTCATCGCGTTTACTCCTCGCTGAAACTGCAGCTCAGCGCCACGCTGGGCCGACGTCAACACCCTTGTGCGCGTTCACCGGTCAGCCGCGCGGCGTGCGGGCGATTGCCTCGCGGACCACGTCCAGAACCTGGTTGGCCCGCCGGTATGCCTGGCGCTGGACCCAGGCGCCGTTCCCCCTGGCCAGCAGATCTTCCAGAAGCTCTTTGACGATGGAGAATTCTCCAGCGTCTATGAGGGCGGGCCGTACATGCTCCAGCAGCTGGTCGGCGACGGCGCGCGCCGATGCTGGCCGGTTTGTCACCGGGTCGACCAGCTGGTCATCGAGGCCGGAGCGGCTGGCCCGCCAGGCAGCCATGTGCAGCAGCTCGATACGCACGGGGCTGGCAGGCTCGCCCATTCGCCAGCTCCGCGCCGCAGTCTCGACCAGGGAGCGGACCAGCGCCGCAATGAGCACGGCGTCGTCGGGATAAAGGCAGACATCCGCGATGCGGACCTCGACGGTCGGGTGGTGCCGGGACAGCCGCGCGTCGAAGTAGATCATGCCCTGGTCCAGCACCGTGCCGGTGTCCACCATCGCCTGCACGGCATCGTGATACGCCCGCGCGGAGCCGAACTGGTCCGTGGGTCCTGACGACGGCCACCGCCGGTAGGCCTGGTACCTGAAGCTCGCGTATCCGCTGTCGCGGCCCTGCCAGAAAGGAGAGTTAGCGCTCAGCGCCAGCAGCGGCGCCAGCCACGGCCGGATGCGGTCAAGGACCGCGATCCCTTCCTCATCTGAGGCGACCTGCACGTGCACGTGGCACCCGCAGGTCAGCTGTTCACCTGAACGCCCACCCGCCTCCCGGCATCGGCCGCCAGCGACCGGCAGCGGCGCACCTCACGGCCCAGCTCCTCCAGCGAGGCGCATGGCCGGGTCCCGGTCTCAAGCTGCTCCAGCTTGAACTCGAACTCGAGTGCCTCCGAAGGCTCGCCCCGGCTGCCTCCCTCAGGCGAGCTCGCGGCGGCCGCCTCTTCGGCGGCCCGTATGACCGCGCCGGCCACCGCTCGTGCCTGGCCGCTAGCGGGATCTACGAGCATCAGCTCTTCTTCGACTCCAACGTCGCGTACAGTCATGTCTCCACCAGGTAAGCCGAATGTTTCGCTGCGTTAGGTAACCTGCCGCAACCGCCGGCTGAATCCGGCGTCGTGGCACATCAGTGTTCCCTTCCGGCGCGGCCAGAGGCATTGGCGAGCGCTTCCCGTGCGCTTGCCGCGCTTGTGCAGAACGCGTCTTGCCGGCGAGGGATTTCGCGCCGCCCGAGCCAGATAACCCGAGTTAGATAAGTAGACTTATCCGACCGACTTAGTTGATAATAGGCCATGCGCCTACCGGGGACTGCGGCGAAGGCGGCGAAGACCGAGTCCCGGCGGCCTCTGCAAGCTGACCGCCGCGGACGCGGAGGCCGCCGGTGACGAGTCTTTGAGGACCGGGGCCGTATCAGGCCCGCGGCACTCCGCCCGCCCGGCCGCTCGTGCCCGCAGCAGCCTCATGGGCCTGTACTGACGGGATGCGGCACCGCCAACTCTCACATCCTCGCAAGGAGATCATCATGACCGATCATGCCCCAGAATCCGACACCTCCGCCTGGTCATTCGAGACCAAGCAGGTGCATGCCGGAGCCGTGCCCGACCCCACGACCGGGTCGCGCGCCGTGCCCATCTATGAGACGACGTCGTATGTCTTCCGCGACACCGAGCATGCCGCGAACCTATTCAGCCTGGCCGAGCCGGGCAACATCTACACGCGCATCATGAACCCGACAAGCGATGTCGTCGAAAAACGCCTCGCCGCGCTCGAAGGGGGAGTCGCGTCCGTGGCGCTCGCCTCCGGCCAGGCAGCGGAGACGCTGACGGTGCTCACCCTCGCCGGCGCTGGCGATCACCTGGTGTCAAGCGCGTCGCTGTACGGCGGGACCTACAACCTGTTCCACTACACGCTGCCCAAGATCGGCATCGAGGTCACCTTCGTCGAGGACCCGGACGACCTCGACGCCTGGCGGGCCGCCGCGCGGCCGAACACCAAGCTGTTCTTCGCCGAGACCATCGGCAACCCGCGCAGCAACGTCCTGGACATCGAAGGGGTCGCGGGCATCGCCCATGAGATCGGGGTACCGCTTGTCGTGGACAACACGGTGCCCACGCCCTACGTGTCCCGGCCCATAGAGCACGGCGCGGACATCATCGTGCACTCGGCGACCAAGTTCATCGGCGGGCACGGCACGGTGATCGCCGGGATCGTGGTGGACGGCGGCACCTTCGACTTCGGCGCGCACGCGGACCGCTTCCCGGGCTTCGTCGAGCCGGACCCGAGTTATGGCGGCCTCCGGTACTGGCCGGCCCTCGGTCCCGGGGCATTCGCGGCGAAGCTGCGCGTCCAGCTGCTGCGCGACACCGGCCCGGCGATCTCACCGTTCACCAGCTTCCTTCTCATCCAGGGCCTGGAGACGTTGTCGCTGCGGATCGAGCGGCACAACGCGAACGCTCAGGCACTGGCCGAGTGGCTGGAAGCCCGCGATGAGGTCGAGGCCGTCTATTACGCGGGCCTGCCATCCAGCCCGTGGTACGCAGCCAAGCAGAAGTACCTGCCGCGTGGCGCCGGC
>JBEKCN010000101.1:0-8071 GCA_050014855.1 Streptosporangiaceae bacterium
CGGGTACAAGACGATGATCGCCGAGGCGCACGCGCACGGCATCAAGATCTTCGGCTGCACGCTGACCCCGTTCGAGAGCTCGTGGTTCTGGTCGGTCGAGGGACAGGCCAAGTGGCAGGCGGTCAACCGGTGGATCCGCACGAGCGGCGCGTTCGACGGCGTCTTCGACTTCGCCCGCGTGCTGGGCGACCCGAACGACCCGAACTACCTCAACCCCGCCTACGACAGCGGTGACGGGCTGCACCCCAACGACGCCGGCTACTCCGCCATGGCCGACGCGATCGAGCTGAACCGGCTGCGGTAATTTGGCGCCGTGGGACGCTCGTCGTCCCGCGGTGACGTCCGGAGGGTGCCATCGGGCATGACCCCTTCCAGGATGGTTTCGCCCATGTCGCACAGGTTCTGCCGCCCGGTCGAGCAGTAGCGGCAGGTACCGCAGCTGGGGATGAAGCTGCACACCACGTGGTCACCCGGCTTGACCTTGGTGACGCCGGGGCCGACCTCCTCGATGATGCCGGCGCCCTCGTGGCCGCCGACGATCGGGAACCGGGGGACCAGGTCGCCGTCGATCAGGTGCAGGTCGGAGTGGCAGAGCCCGGCGGCGGCGTACCTGATCAGCACCTCGCCGTCCTTCGGAGCGTCCAGGTCGAGTTCCATGATTTCGAACGGCTTGTGCGCGTCGTGCAGGACGGCTGCCCTGGTCTTCATGGGTTCTCCTCGCTTCATCGCGTCGGTCTGCGCTCGCTGATCAGAAGCTCGCAGTTAAGCCTGGGCTGGCCCTGGTCAAATGTCCAGCGCCAGATCCCGCGCGTAAGGCCTGGCCAGCGGTGGTCTTGCCCGAGACGGCCTGCTCGTACAGATCGTGGACCGCCGCCCCGAGCCGGACGCTGTAGGAGACCGAAGGGGTATCGCCGCCTTCCTGGTAGCCGCCGATCACGCCCACGATGGTGCCGGTCCGCGACCGGGGGCTGAATTGCCTCACCCACGGGCTGCCGCTGGTTCCCCCGGTGTAGCCGGGGCAGTCGAAGCGCAGCTGGGTCGCGCTCTGCCGGGATGTCGCGTTCACGCACGTGATGGGGGCGTCGGCGCTGTCCGGGTAGCCGGTGACGTGCACCAGGTACCGGTACCCGCTGTCGATCGCGAGCTTGTTGGCCCCGAGCAGGTCCTGGATGTTCTGCCCGTCGTGCGGCTGCAGCACCACGAAGCCGACGTCGTAATCGGGGTCGGAGAACTTCGCCCACTGCGGTGCGACGAGCAGCCGGGCGACCGTCCACACCCCGTGCGGTTCCTGGCCGTCCCGGTACCCGGGGATGAAGACGATGTCGCTGGAGTAGCCGCTGCTGCCCCGGCCGCCGTTGATGCAGTGCGCGGCCGTGATCAGCAGGTCTTTGCCCGGGCTGGCGACGACGCTGGCGGTGCAGAAGTGGTTGCCGCTCGCGTTGTGCTCGAACAGCGCGCCCACCCGCAGCGCCGCCGCCGGGTCGGCCGTGCCCGACTGGCCCCGCTGAACGCGCCCGCCGCCCAGCGCCTGGGCCGCTAGCAGCCGCGGCCGGTCCCAGAACGCCAGCGCGCCGACGGGCCCGTGCGGCCGTCCCGGCGGCCCCGGGGCGCAGCCCGTCACCAGGGCCGCGACGACCAGGGCCGCCACGACCAGGGGCGCCGCCACCGCGACCAGCCTGATGCGGGCCCTGGCCCGCGGGCCGGTCATCCTCCTCACTGCAGTCACAATCTGTGACGGTACACGGTGAGTGCCCAGTGGCCGCCCTGGGGTCGCGGCACCGGTGCGGCGGCCGTGGCGCCCCCGGGCGCGCGGCGGCTGGCCGGTTCAGCTGTGCGCGGCGGCCGCCGCCACGGCGAGCTGGGCGACCGGCATCTTCCGGATGTCGGAGTGGGCGCCCGAGAACGGCTCACCCGCGGTGTTGTCGATGACGCTGGCCGCGTTGACCCGGTAGTAGGTGCCTGCGGTGAACCCGTAGCCAAGGCCTCCGGCGGCCGGCATGGTCACGTCCGCCGCCGGGGCCACGGCCTGGAACCCGTCGCCGCCCATGCCGCCCCAGCGGTCGGTGACCACCGCGCTGATGTTCTGCCCGGAAAGGAACGAGGCCTTGGGATACCAGATGCCCACCGCCCAGTCGTAGACGCTGAAGGTGGCGGCCAGCGGCCCGTGCACCCGGTCGTTGAAGGTGTTCAGCGTGCCCGGGACGCCAAACGGGTTGCCTGCGGCGGCCGCGAACGAGTAGTGCGAGAACGCCCCCTCCAGCAGCAGCAGCGATGCCACCGGGCTGGCGGCGGGTGTACCGACCCCCGAAAGCGCGAAGGAGACCAGGCGGGCACCGAAGCTGTGCCCGATCAGGTGCACCCGGACCCCGGATGACTGGGCGTGTAGCGCGGCGAGCAGCGGTCCGAGCCCGGTCTGGCCGACCGTCCCCGCCCGGGACTTCATAATCGAGTAGGACAGCACCCGCACCGCGTCCTTGGCGCCGTTGATGGCCGCGCCGAACCAGTAACCGATGCTCTGCTCCGCGCCGCCGGGCGGGACGCTGCCGAACACCTCGGCCGTGGCCTGGTAGTCGGCCGCGGGGCTGGTCGTGAGCAGCAGCGCGGTCTCACCGGAGTCCTCGTACCCGCCGCCCGCCGGGGCCGGCGGCACCAGCGACGCGATCAGCTGACTAATCTGGGTCAGCAGTTCCGTCTTGGCGGCGTCGGACTGAGCCTCGTCGGCCATGGCCTGGCCCTGGTCGATGAGCTGGCCGATCTGAGTGATCGATTTCTGCTGGTCTGGATCGGCGAACCCGGGTTGAAGTGACGCGGCGATCTCGGCGCCGGAGACGGCTGCGGTCCCAGCGCTGAGGCTGACCTGCCCACCGGTGTCGGCCTGGGTCGAGCCGACCGACGGCGGAGGTGTCGCCGGGGTCGGCGGGAACCACAGCGAGGGCCAGTAAATACCGGCGAACCCGATCTTCCCCAGGGCGGGCACGCCCTGGGCCGCGGTCCGGATCATGGGAAACATCGCGTTGTACAGCGCCAGCGCATCGTCCTGCGACGTGCCCCAGCCGTGGCTGAAGGCGAACACGTCCGTAACCCCCTGGGCGGCCACCTCGGCGAGGAAGTCACCCCGGGCCGGCCCGGTCAGGGCGCCATTTTCGTCGAACTGCAGGTCCCAGACCGGTTCACCGGTCGCCAGCTGCCTCATGGTGATTCCTCCGGTTAGACATTGGTGAGCATTCGCATCAGGTCAACGAGGCCCGCGCCCTGCGCGTACCGCTCCCGGCCCAGGTCCGTCGCGCTCCGGGTGAGCAGGTCCTTGACCGGGTGGGGCCGCCCGATGAACTCGGGCCGGGCGGACAGGAACGCGGCGATGACGCCGGATACGTGCGGCGCGGCCATGGACGTTCCCGATTGCTCGGCGTAGGTCAGCAGGCAGTCCGGGCGTGGGTCGCCGGCCTTCGGCTCCATTCCGGCCTCGGCCCGGACTTCGCCGGTGGCGGCCGACGCGATCCACTCGCCGGGGGCCACCACGTCCGGTTTGACCCGGCCGTCCAGGGTCGGGCCCTTGCCCGAGGTCCAGGTGACGCCGAAGATGTGCGGAGCTTCCCGGTGCGTCGACCCGACCGCGATGCTGTCTTGGGCATGGGCCGGTTCGGTGATCGACCCCAGGACGGCCGACGTGTCTGCCGAATCCCCGAGCGTCGTGCTGGCCCCGAAGTTGCCCGCCGAGATCACCACGACCACGCCCGACGCGAACAGCTGGTTCACCGCCTGGCAGAGCGGGGACTGGCCCGCGGCGTACTGATCGGGCTGCCACTCGCAGCCCAGGCTCATGTTGACTCCGTGCACGCGCAGTACGCCCGGGTCCGTGTTGACCTCGGTCCGCAGGTAGGTCAGGGCGCGGATGACCGCACTGGATGACGTCACCCAGGTGCCCTGGCCGCTCTGCCGCATCACCTTCAGGCTGACCAGCTCACAGGCCGGAGCCATGCCGGACATCTCGCCGGTATGGGCCCGGGGCACATATCCGCCGTCCCCGGGGTCTTCCGATGCCGCCACAAGCGCTTTTATGCCTGCCGGTGAGCAGCCCGAAATGATGCCCGCGACATGGGTGCCGTGCCCGCTCAGGTCGCGGAGCGCGCTGATGTTCCCTGGTGGGGCAGGTGGCTGCGGGTTGTCCGGGCCGACGAGGAAGCTGAAGTCGCGGTGCAGCCCCGTGGTCAAGCCTTCCGGCAGTGGCATCCCGCTGGCCTCCTTGGCCAGTTCGAGGGCGGAAAAGTGCGGGTGGCTGGCGTCGATCCCGCTGTCGATGACAGCCCACACGACGTTGCGGCCGCGGGCGTCATAGGAGCGCCAGGCGGCGTCGGCCTTGACCGTGGGTGCGGACCGGTCGATCTGCGGATGAAGGGTGTAGTCCGGCCATACCCGGAAGATGATCGCCGGCTGCGCGCTGGCACGGGCGCTGCGGAGGTCTTCGTTCACCATGTCCTGCACCGTCGCGCGGGACAGGACGCACTGGTACAGGCCGGGTGCTACGAAGGCGAGCCCCGGCGGAACGGGCGACAGGCCCCCGGCGGCCGCCCCTTCCGGCCAGCTGCCGCCAGCCGCGTGCTGATACCGATCCCAGAGGCCGAAAAACTTCTCCCGGACGGTGGCCAGGCCCCCAGGGAACAGCGCATTGAGCTCGATCAGCATCGGGATCTGCTCCTGCTGCCGACCTGCCAGGGCCTCGCCCGGCGGCTCCGCACCGGGAGGAGCCACCCTGATGTCGCCCACGAGTGGGGAACGGACGTGTTTGGCGGGCCCGGGCATCATTGGCGGCTCCCTTCCTTAACAGGGCGGCTTCCTTCCTTAAACAGGAAAGAGACAGCCACCCGGAAAAAAATACACGTATCCCCCCACTCCCGGGCGCGCGGCAATATAGCCGGGGAAACGGGAGGTGGATCAGCGAGTCGAGTTAATGACCAACGCCTTCGGCTGGCTACCCGCCGTCTGCGAGGGCAGCTATGTCCGGGACCCAGTCGGCCACGACGATACGGCCCTAGCGCTCCTCGAGAGCAGCCAGTTCGGCCAGGTCATGCAGGTCCTGGGAGCGGAGCTCATACCCGGTGCGGAACTGGCGCTGCTGCGCCGCGGACAGGCAGGGGATAGGGCGCCCGCCGATCGACCCCGAGGTGAAGGCTCCAGGCGGGTAGTCGAAGTACGAGCCGCCGAGGCCCTCCTGCCGACCGTAGCCATCCTGGCCGAACTTCACCGGGTGCAGATCTACCCAACGGTCATCCGGTGCGCCCATCTCGATACGGACCGGCAGCCAGTCTGTTTCCGGCAGGTAGCCCAGCGCGGCCAGGACGTCCAGGCAGCGGTCGAGGTCATCGGCCTGGACCGCCAGGTCGAGATCGCGGTGCGCCCGGGTCAGCCGGCCGACCAGCGCAGCCACGCCCCAGCCCCCGCCGACCCAATGACGCACTCCCGCCTCGTCGAGCCGGTCCAGGACATCGAACACGTCCGCAGCCCGCATGCCGTCAGTCTAGGCCAGCGTCCTGCGGACGGGCCCGGCCTGACCTGGGTCTAAGGCGGCGTCCGCACGGTTCAGCCGTGCGCGGCCGCCGCCACGGCGAGCTCGCGACCGGCGGCTCCTGGATATCGGAGTGGGTGCCGGTCGTGCCGAGCTTCCTCGGCTGTGACGCGGCCGAGGCCATGCCGCTCTGGCCCGCGCACCGGGTTGGAGACGCCGTTCCCGAAGCGGGGCAGCGACCCTACCCCCGTTGGCGGCGGGTAGTCCCCGCGCGGCGGGCTATCCGGCTGGCCGTACGTCGGCGTAGCCGCTGGGCTGGCTCGCGTCCGCCTCCCGCACCTCGACCTGCGGGAGCCCCGGCTGCGGCGGCGTTCCGGCGGGCCGTCTCCGCGTTCTCCGCGTTGGCCTCGATCAGGACCGCGGACACATCGTCCCGGCGGGGATGCGTGGGCAGGACGCCGGTCACGTCGCGCCCCTGCCCTGCGCAGAGGCTCAGCAGCCGGACCGGCCCGGCCCGGCGTGGTCGAGGGCGTCGGCCAGCTGCGCCTGGACCAGTCGCAGGCGTGCGCTGAGCACCGAGGACGGATCATCATAGAGTTCGTGCCACGCCACCCAGTCCCTCATGCCGCCTATCGTGCCCAGCGCCGCCGCGGTTTGTCAGTTTCATTGGCTGGGAGCCTGTTCCCCGAGCGTGGCGGGCGCCGGGAGCCGTGAAGCCGTCCCAGCAGCGCGACGTGACCTCGATCCGGGCCGAGCTCGCCCGGCTGGCCCGGTACGACGACGAGTCGATCGTGCACGACCGGTGGATCCGGCAGCGTTACGACGGCGGGTACGCGGTCAGCTTTGTGCCGGCCCGCACCGCCGCCGTCGTGACGGCCTGGCACGAGGCGGGTCACGCGGTCGCCGCGCTGGCCGTCGGCACTGATTTCAGCTCGGCCAGCATCTACCACGCGCGCGATAGCGCGGGCCGGGTGCACGGGATTCGCGGCGCGGGGGAGCTCGCGTTCGTCATCGACGCGGCCGGCCAGATCGCCGAACTTCTCCGCGACTGGACCCTGCCCGGTTCCGACGACGAGCTTCGCGCCTGGCTCGCGGGCTGGAAGAGCGACGGCGGCGACGCCCGCCGCTTCCGCCGGACCAGCGCGGCCCGGTTCGGCCCGGACAGGTGGGCCGCCGAGCGTGCCGCGTGGCGGTACAGCGAGCAGTTGCTGACCCCGTTGCGGCTGGTCATCCGTGAGGTGGCCCGGGCCCTGCTGGTCCACCCCCGGCCGCTGTCCCGCGACGTCGTAGCCGCGATCGCCGGCCCCGTCCAGGTGACAACCGAAATGTCAGACCCTCGGGCGACCATGGGACCGAGCAAGTAACCCGAGGGAGCCGCCATGTCCGCCAGCACGTCATCAGCCCGGCCGGAGTATTCACCTGCTGCCGGGTCCCCGTCCGCCGGGTCCGTCTCTGCCGGGTCCGTGTCTGCCGGGGCGCTGTCCGCCGCATCGTTCACGATCTCGCCCCGGGGCCCGTTCTCGCTGGCCGAGGCAGCCGCGTTCGGGTTCGGCCAGCGCGACGGCCGGGACGCCGACGGGGTCATGCGACTGGCGTTCTGCGTGGACGGCTACACCGGGCAGGTCGGGGTCGAGGTCCGCCAGGACGCGGCCGGAGACGTGCAGGCCATGGCCTTCATGCGGCCGGGTACCGATCTGGGCACCGTCCAGGCCCAGGTCGCCCGGGTGCTGTCGCTGGATTACGACGCTTCGGAGTTCGTCCGCATCGGTGACCGGGATCCGGTGATCGGACGGCTGCAGGCTGCCGCCCCCGGCCTGCGGCCGCCGCTGTTCTACTCCCCGTACGAGGCAGCAGCCTGGTCGGTACTGAGCGCCCGCCGCCCGGCACGGCAGATGATGCAGGTCCGGGCGCTGCTCAGCGAGGCCCACGGCCGGGTGTTCGACCTGGCCGGCCAGCGGCTAGCGGCGTTCCCGACGCCGGGGCAGTTGCTGCGCGTCGGGTCGTTCCCGGGCCTGGGGGCGGACAAGATGGAGCGATTGCACGGCGTCGCGCGGGCCGCGCTCGAGGGGCGGCTCGACGTCGGCGCGCTGAAGGCGATGGGCCCGGACACGGCCATGGCCGAGCTGCAGTCGATCAAGGGCATCGGCCCGTTCTACAGCGCCCTCATCGTGGTCCGCGGCACCGGGTTCACCGACGTGCTCCCGGTCAATGAGCCCCGGGCCCTGGCCTTGGCCGCCCAGCTCTACGGGCTGGACAAGCCGCTGTCCGAGGCCCAGTTCCGGGAGCTGGCCCAGTCGTGGCGGCCGTTCCGCACCTGGGCCGTCGTCCTCATCCGGGCTGCCTCGGGCCGGCTCCTGGACAGTCAGGCCGCGCCGGTTCCCGCAGCCTGACCCCCTCGCAGCCTGACCCCCTCGCGGCCTGTCCCTGGTCGCGGCCTGTCCCTGGTCGCTTCGGGCCCTGGTTGCTTCCGGGCCCTGGTTGCTTCCGGGCCCTGGTTGCTTCCGGGCCCTGGTTGCTTCCGGGCCCTGGTTGCTTCCGGGCCCTGGTTGCTTCCGGGCCCTGGTTGCT
>JBEKCN010000102.1:0-8036 GCA_050014855.1 Streptosporangiaceae bacterium
TACGGACTGTCGGCGCGGCGCCCCTCGAGCGCCTCGCGGTCCGTCTGGGTGAGCGCTTCGATCGGCTTCGGTTCGAGCCACGGTTCCCATTCGAGCTGAGCCTGGGTGAATGCGTTCGGTTCGACATTGTCGGGGGGCCGGATGACCTGCTCTGTCATGTCAGTTCGCCTCCTTGAGGACGGTGAGACCCGCGATCACACGTAGCTGGAAGTGGATGAATGCGACGAGCTGTGAGATGGTGACGATCCCGTCGGTGGTCCAGCCGGCGTCAAGCAATGCCTGCAGAGCTTTCGGGTTCGAGTCCCGCGGTCGGAAGGTGAGCAGATGCGTGTGCTCGAGAGCTGCGGCGAGCCGATCGCCGACGGCGCTGTGCAGGGATGCGGGTGCGGTCCAGTGCAGGCCGTCCTCGTCTTCGACGCTGAGCGGCCCTGGAGGGTAGGCACCGTAGGGGCCGGTCGTGGTTGCCTCGGGGATGGCGGTGACAAGCGCGTCGAGTACAGCGGGATCGAGCGAGGCGAGCAGACTCCGGTAGTGCCCGGCGAGTGCAGCGGCCTGACTCAGCGCAGCAACCCAGTATCCGATCGCGGCGCGCTCTGCCGCGCTGGCACGGTCGAGGTCGCTCGGCGAGACGATGAGTTCTTCATAGCTTGCCTGGGCATCGCGTCGGACAATGGGCCGCTTCGCGCGGAGCGTGTCAAGGTGGTCACCGGGGGCGATTCCCACGAGCTCGTCGATGAGGTCAGACATAGGTCTCCTCCTTGGTGGTGGCTGGGGTCCACCCGAGCGCGGGCGCGACATCGGTGGCGATGAGTTCGAGTGAACGGAGCAGCAGTTCGTGCGGCGGGTCAATCGGATGTGACTGGAAGACGAGATCGGTCGACGAGAGAAGGACGTGGTCCTGCTTCAACTCAGCGATGACCCGCTCGGGGGTGCCGATGTGGAGGTCGAAGAGCGCGCGGACCCCACTCTGCGTGGCGCCGGCCGGGATGTCCAAGCCGAGCGACTTCGCGATCCGCAGAGAGCGTTCGATGCCCCGTGCCGCGAGCCGCTCGGCCGTGGCCTCGTCATCGACGACGAGGAGATTGCGCGAACCGAAGATCCGGGGCCGGACGCCTGCGGGAAGCGCCGCGATGTAGGCGTCGACGAGCGCGCGCTGCGTGTCGGCGAGCGCTGCGAACCCTGTCCCGCTCGTGTGCAGCTGGGTCTTCGAGAGCATGAGTCCCGACCCCGCGCTGCCGATCCGGGCGGCGCCCGCGGCGGAGAAGGTGGCCTCCCACAGCGTGTCGAGGAGCTGCGGTGCCGGTGGGTAGAGCCTCCCGTCATCGCTCGTCAGAGTGTCTCCTCGAAGAGCCGAGACGAGTTGCTCACGATGCCGGGCGAAGATGTCCGGCCGGTCGCTCGGATTGTGCCCGAACGGCGGGAAGGAGCTCGGGGTGCCGCCGCTGCCGATGCCGAGTTCGAACCGTGCGCCGGACAGCAGCGAGAGCACCGCGGCATCCTCGGCAACGCGAATCGGAGCCTCGAGAGGAAGCGTGACGATGCCCGTCCCGAGCACGATCCGTGAGGTTTGCGCTGCCGCGTAAGAAAGAAGCACGAGCGGCGCAGGCAGCCCGCCTTCCTTCTCGTGGAAGTGGTGCTGCGCGACCCAGGCGGTGTCGAAACCGACCTCTTCGGCCATTCGGATCTGCGCCAGCGCGAGCCGATAGCGCTCCTGGGGCGTCGTCTCGTCGAGGACGCGAGTGAAGAACCCGAGTCTCTGTCGCTCCTTCGCCATCAGGCGCTCCTTCCGAGGTAGGCCTCTTGGATCCGCGGGTCGTCGAGAAGTTCTCCCGCCGAGCCGGCGACCGCAATCTCACCGGTTGCGAGCACGTACCCCCTGCTGGCGATCGAGAGCGCCAGCTCAGCCTGCTGCTCGACGAGAAGCACCGAGACTCCCAGCTCCTGGTTGAGCCGCACGATCTCATCGAGCACCTGGTCGACGAGTTTGGGGGAGAGTCCCATGGTGGGCTCGTCCATGCAGACGAGCCGGGGCCGGCTCATCATCGCGCGCGCGAAGGCGAGCATCTGCTGTTCGCCGCCGGAGAGCGTCCCCGCCTCCTGCCTGCGCCGCTCGGCCAGCCGAGGAAAATACTCGCGCATCCGTTCGAGATCGTCGGCGATGCCCGCGCGGTCGTTGCGGGTGTAGGCGCCAGCCATGAGGTTCTCGTCCACGGTCATCTGCGGGAACACGCGGCGCGCTTCGGGAACGGAGGCGAGGCCGGCGCGTACTCGCGCACGTGTCGACTGGTGGGTGATGTCGGTGCCCGCGAAGGTGATCGAGCCTGCCTTCACCCGGTTGAGGCCGAGGATCGTCTTCATCGTTGTCGACTTGCCCGAAGCGTTGCCGCCGAGAAGGGAGACGATCTCGCCGTCGCCGACCTCGATCGTCACGCCGCGCAGGGCGCGAAAGTGGCCGTAATAGACGTCGACGGCATTGAGTTCCAGCAGCTGGCCGCTCATTCTGCTGCCTCTCCGCCAAGGACGCGACGGCGGCCCAGGTACGCCTCGATGACGGCAGGGTCGCGGCGCACCGTCTGCGGGTCTCCCTGCGCGATGGTCCGGCCATTGTCCATCACGATCACCCGGTCTGAGACCGTCATCACCAGGTCGAGCTTGTGCTCCACGAGAAGGATGGCCTGCCCTTTGGTCTTGAGCTCGAGGAGCTGCGCGAGCACCTCGGCCGTCTCGGACGGGTTCATGCCCGCCGTGGGCTCGTCGAGCACGAGGAGCTTCGGCTGAAGGGCCAGTGCCCGGGCGATCTCGACGCGACGCCGGTTCGCATAGCTGAGGGTGTACGCGGGGTCATGGCGGCGTGGCCCCAGGCGCGCCTCGAAACGATTGATCTCCGTGTCAATGATGGCGTCGACCTGCTTCCGTTCCCTGCGCGCGGCCGGTGTGCCGAAGATCGCGACGTACAACTCCCCGAGCAAGGAGATCCACCGCAGCAGGAAGAGGCCCGACAGCCTGCGGAAGGGCCGGTTCGCGCGCAAGGACGAGTGAATGCCCACCTCGATGTTGTCCGCCACCGACAGGGTTGCGAACACGCGGCCATTCTGGAAAGTGCGGGAGATGCCGTGCTCGGCGATGCCCACGCTTCCCACTCGGTCGATGCGGTTCCCGTCGAGGGTGATGGAACCCGCGTCCGCTGAGATGGCGCCGGTCACCAGGTTAAGCGTCGTAGTCTTACCCGACCCGTTGGGACCGATGATCGACACCACCTCACCATGCGCAACGGTGAACGAAATCCCGTCCACCGCCTTGATGCCCTCGTAATGGCGCTCCAGGTTCTCGACCTGCAGCAGTAGCTGGCTCATGAGTTCCTCACCAGGATCCCGCCGGGACGGAACCTCACGACCAGAATCAGCACGAGGCCGTAGACGATGATGCGCAGGTCGTCCGTGACCCGCAGAATCTGCAGCGCTCCGATAAGGACGATCGCGCCCACCACGGCGCCGTACGGAAGGCCGACTCCGCCCATGATCACGATTGTGACTACCAACACGGACATCACTGTCGTGAAGACGGTCGTGTCGATGTAGGTGTACTGGGCCGCGAGCAGCGAGCCTCCGATGCCGGCGAAGAACGCCGAGACGGCAAAGGCCAGGGCCTTGTAGTCGCGCGCCCGGGCGCCAGCGGCGAGAGCTGCGACTTCATCGGAACCGACGGACGCGATCACTTTGCCGAGGTGCGAGCGGCGGATGCGCCACATCACCAGCAGCGTGACGACGAGCACCACGAAGTCGATGAGGTAGGAATCCAGTGGGCTCGCCAGCGCCGTTGAGCCCCACTCCGGGACGGGAATATCGTAGAGAGCCAGGGGCACGATCAGCTGGATTACGGCGACGATCGCCACCCCGAGGCCGAGGGTAGCAATGGAGATGTAGTGCCCTTTCACCCCCCAGATGGGCGAGGCGAGAACCGACGCGATGACCGCGGCGGCTATTCCGGCGATCGGCAGGGCGGCCCAGAACGAGAGGTTCAGGTGAAGGGTGAGCAGAGCCGAGGTGTAGGCCCCGATGGCGATCGGTCCGGCCTGGCCGAGCGCCATCACACCCGCCTGACCCGCGGTAATCGTCAAGCCCGCGGCGATGATCGCGTAGATCAGCACCTGCGTGCCGGTAGTGAGTACATCGTCGCTCCCGGCGAAGGGAATGACGACCGCACCGACGGCGAATGCGGCCAGCCACACCCAGCGGGGGATCCGGAACGGCCGCCCTTTACCCAGAAACGTGCCGGTCAGTGGTTCGCTGGAAAACAGCGGCACCTTGCCGAGTAGACCGCCAGGTCGGACGATGAGGACGATGATCAAGATGACGAAGACGATGATCTGGTCAGAAGCGTCGCCGAACCAGTAGATGCCAAACGCCTCCAAGATTCCGAGGATGTATCCTCCGATGACGGCTCCAACGAGAGAGCCGAGTCCGCCGACTGTTGCCGCGACGAACGCGATCAAGCCGGTGGTGAGCCCGGACGTCGGATCCGCGATCCCGTCGTACAGCGCGAAGAAGATACCCGCGAGTCCGCCGAGGGCGGAAGCGATCACGAACGCCACATGCTGGACGGCCCCGACCGGGATGCCGACTTGGAGCGCAGCCTCCTGGTCCTGAGTCGTCGCGCGGATCGCTTGACCTATCTTGCTCAACTTGAGGAAGAGCGACATCACCACCATGAGCACGAGAGTGATGCCCAGCACCACGACATCCGAGGTGCCGAAGAGCATGCTCCCGATGTGGAAGTTCGTGGTGGGCAGCACCTGCGGGAACTCGCGGTACTGCGCACCGAAGGCCGTCTGCGACACGTTGTCGAGGATCTGCGAGACCGCATAAGTCGACAGCATCGCCGCCAGTGGCAGGTACTTCGCCAGCGGCCGGACAACGGAGACGTTGATGATCAGACCGAGAGCCGCGCAGATGACGATGACGAGGGCAAGAGCAACCCAGAACGGGAGGTGCTGTTGGACGACGAAGAACCACGCCAGCATCGCGCCCAGGCTGAAGAAGGAGAACTGGGCGAAGTTGACGACATTCATAACGCCGAAGACGAGAGAGATGCCGACTGCTCCAAGAGCGTAAACGTTCCCTTGGAGCAGTCCGGCGATCAACGTGTCAAACACGGTGCGCTTTCGCGCGAGCGCGAGTTAGCCATTAATAGGCAACCCACGTATCCTTCTTCAGAATGGTGGGCGTGAGCGTCGGCTGCAGCACCCGACGCGTCTCCGGGTCGAAGGTGATCGTGCCGTACACCACGCTCGGGACATCCTTGATCTCTTGGAAGCCCTTGAGGATGCCGGCGCGGGTGATCCCGCCCTTTTCCGCCGCCGCGACCGCAACATTCAGTGCGTCGTAGGCGCCGGCCTCGAAGCTCGTAACCGGCCCGGCCTTCGGATACTTCGCCTCGAACCCCTTCACGAATGCCTGCACGGCCGGCTTGGGGCTCGTCGCGAGGAAGGTGGCGCCCTCAATGGACCCCTGCGCATCGGGCGTGTCGTCGAAGGCCTGAACATCCTGGCCACCGTAGAAGGTCCCGTTATAGCCGATCGAGCGCAGCTGCGTGACGATCTCTGCCGCGTCCGGGCCGTAGCCGATGTGGACAAAAGCCTGGGGATGACCCGCGACGGCCTTAAGCAGGGACGGCTTGTAGTCATCCGAGGTTGGGTCGACCGCTTCAGCGTCGGTGATCGTCAACCCGTCCTTCGCCGCCTCGGACTTGAACGCGGCGAATGCGGGAATACCCCAATCAGAGGTGTCGAGATAGGTCACACCGACGGACTTCACACCCTGCTTCACCAGGTAGTCGGCTTCCCAGTCATAGGTCGCAGCCGTCGTGACGGACGTTGACCATTGGTATTCGGAGCCGTCCAAAGTGAAGGCGGGGTTGGAATTGTTGAAGCCGTACTGCACGAGCTTACCGCGGGTGTAGATCGGAGACGCAGGGATGGACGCCGCGGACGAGTAGTCACCGAAGACAAGGATGATCTTCGGGTTGCTGACAAACTGCTGCGCAACCTGCACCGACTGCGTGGGATCCGACTGGGAGTCCTCGTAGACCAGGTCGACCGGGTGGCCGTCGATGCCGCCCTTGGCATTCACCTGGTCCGCGGCGAGGGTGAACGCTTCTTGGAACTGCTGCCCGTACTGCGCGTATTGGCCGGTCTCTGCGGCCGACACTCCGAAATACACGGGGCTGTTCTTGGAACTGCTTAAGGTCGGCGACCCGGAGGAGCTGCAGGCTGCAAGGGTCATGGCCGCCACGGCGGTGACCGCGGCGGCCGATGCGGGTCGAGCGAAGCTTTTCACGTTGTGCCTCTGGTTTCTGCGGGTGAGGTCAATGAGAGAGGATGCGGGTTGCCGACGCCGCTGGCACCCGCGCCCGCACGGCGCATCTCAACGTCACCGATCGTCCCACACGTGCGTGGCATATGTCTACAAAGCCGATCGTACATGTAGACAATACCCGTGTGCCTGAATTGCCCGGTGAGTTCGGAGACTCGGTTCGTTGTCTGGCCGGCCCCGGCGAGCGCGGCATTCTGACGGCAGTAGGCGGCTTCGGGTTCGGCAGGCGGAATGTCGCCGCAGGCTTCGTGGAGCCGTCTGCGGTTGAACCAGTCGACGTTCTCCACAGGGCCCCCACCCCACCGCCTGGCTGTCCCACAGCGCCGCCGTCAAACGGCTCCGAAGAGCAGGCATCTAGCTGCGCTCTGGGTGGGCCTTGACGGTGATCTCACGCCGACCGTCCATCGCGGGGTAGGCGACCGCCAGCACCGCCGGGCTGACCAAGGTGGCGTCGTCTATGAAGAGGACCCGCCCCTCCTGCATGGCCCTGATGAGCCTCATGTGCGAGTCGAGGTTGTACCCGCGCCGCGTCGCCGGAAGGTCACCGTGCTCGTCCGGGATCGCGTCGGGGTCACCTACCTGGACCTCAAGCACTTGCTCATGATCCAGCGCAGCAGGTAGGTGTTGATGCGCCGGAGCACGGGATGCAGCGCCGAGCCGTAGAAGGCTTCGTAGCAGCCCATCCACCCCGGACCTTCGGGTTGATCAGCTTCGCGATCTCCCGTCCGTCCGAGTTGACCCAGCGGTGCAACCGCCAGGACCGGATCTCGGCACTGATCTTCTTCAGGGCGTCCTTGCTGATCGCAGGCTGGAACGAGGTGAACCGCCCCCCGTCCTTCCGCCGCGCCCGCCTTGGCCGGAACGTGAACCCGAGGAACGTGAACGACGTGTGCTCATGCGAGCCGCGCGCCGCGGTGGTGGCCGGCCGACGCTGGTCGGCCGGGATGGAACTGGCCGACCTGGAAATGCTCAAAGGGATCGGCCTGCCGGCCGCCGGCGAGACGGTCTTGCTGCCAGTGATCAGCAACAGCCAGGACATGACCGAGCTGGGCGACCGGCTGGACGGGCCCGGAATCCGCGCGTTCCCGGCATGCTGGTCGCCGACCACGGGCTCTACGCCTGGGGGACCAACCTGCTGAATGCGCGGCACCACACGGAGATCATCGAATGGACCCTCGAGTTCATGACCGTCGTCGAGCCCGGCTGACCCTGAAAATTGCCACGAAGGCAGCCGAAGAGGACCGCCATGGAGCGGACTACAACCATCATCGTCCCCGCTCGAGGCCGATTCCGAAACTCCGAGAGGGCACAAGGGGGCCCGGTGGGGGAGGGCTCAGCGGCGCAGCGCCCGGCGGGCGAGCCAGTTGCCGACGAACTGCCCGGCCTGAACGATCACGATGATCGTCGCTACGGTGATGTAGACGATCGCCCAGTCGTAGCGCTGCGACCCGTAGGTGATCGCGAAATTGCCGAGCCCGCCGCCGCCGAACAGGCCCGCCTGCGCTGACATGTCGACGACGGCCACGAAGATGAACGTGTAGCCGAGGATGACGGGGCCGAGCGCCTCGGGGATGACCACGGTGACGAGGATGCTGGTCGGCCGGGCCCCGGCCGCGCGGGCGGCTTCGATCACCCCGGGGTCGACGGTGAGCAGGCTCTGCTCGA
>JBEKCN010000103.1:0-8024 GCA_050014855.1 Streptosporangiaceae bacterium
GTCGCGATGATCGACACCGGGGGCGACCCAGGTCACGCGCCGGCCCGGCACGTGTACGAGAAGGCGGGCTACACGCAGATCCCGATCGCCCGCTACTTCCGGGCTCTCTGACCCGCTGCCGTCTGACCCGCCGCTGCCTGACCCATCACCTTCGGAAGTGCCGCCTGCTGGTGGCCGGGGGCAGTCTTGCTGCGCCGGTAACGCCGGCGTAAGACATTCTTAGCACTGGCGTGGCCCGGCGGCCCGCCGCTGCCCGCGGGCGGCGAGTGCCTGGCGACATGCGATGAGGCGGTTGGTGTGACGGCCACGGAGCGTCTGGACCGGTTTCAGCGCACGCACCGGTGGGCGGGATTCCCGCTCGCGGTGATCTACAAGTTCTTCGACGACTTCGGCAGCTATCTGGCTGGGGTGCTCACGTACTACGCGTTCGTTTCGCTGTTCCCGCTGCTCCTGCTCGCCTCGACGATCCTGGGCTTCGTCCTGGCGGGTGATCAACGACTGCAGCACGAGGTGCTCACCTCGGCGCTGGCCCAGTTCCCGGTGATCGGCGACGAGCTGGGCCAGCCGAAGCACCTCAGCGGCGGCACGACCGGCCTGGTCGTGGGCATCCTCGGCGCCCTGTACGGCGGCCTCGGGGTGGCCCAGGCCTTCCAGTACGCGACGAACACGATGTGGGGGATCCCGCGCAACAACAGGCCGAACCCGCTCAAGGCCCGCGGCCGCAGCGTGGTCCTGCTGGGTATCGCCGGACTGGCCGTCGTCGCCACGACCGGCCTGTCCATCATGGGCGGCGGCGGCGCGGGGGCGCTCGGGCAAGCGGCGAAATACCTCGCGCTGGGGGCGTCGGTGCTCATCAACATCGCGGTCTGCATCTTCGCCTTCCGGTACGCGTCTGCGCGGCGGCTGTCCGTGCGCGACGTCGCGCCCGGCGCGGTGGCCTCGGCCGTGGCCTGGCAGCTGCTGCAGTCGTTCGGCGTCATCTACGTGCGGCACGTGATCAAGCACGCCAGCGCCACGAACGCGGTGTTCGCCATCGTCCTCGGAGCGCTTGCGTTCCTCTACATCGCCGCCCTGGTCGTGCTGCTCTGCGTGGAGATCAACGTCATTCGCGTCGACCGCATGCACCCTCGGGCGCTGCTCACCCCGTTCACCGACAACGTCTCGCTGACGTCCGGGGACCGGCGGGTGTATGCGCGCGGGGCCAAGGCCCAGCGCAGCAAGGGCTTCGAGCGGGTCGACGTCACGTTCAATGAGCCGGCCGGCGAAGCAGAGCCGGGGAAGGAACCGGGACCACAGCCGGTCCCAGAGCCAGAGCGGGCCCGGGAGCCAGAACGGGCCCGGGAGCCAGAACGGGCCCGGGAGCCAGAACGGGCCCGGGAGCCACAGCGGGCCCGAAAGCCAGAACGGGAGCGGGAGCCGGGCGAGCACGGGCCCTGAGCCACGCCTCGAGGTCCGGCCGGACGAGATCGCCGTCGCGCTCGCGGGCTGGGCCGAGCGGCACGGCTGGGGCTAGCGCGCCCGGCGGGTCAGCCCGTCAGCCAGCTCGGGGTGAGCTGGCCCTCGGCCACGATCACGGCCGGGCCGGTCAGCAGGGTGGTTTCCCGGTCCAGGGTGACGGTCAGGTCGCCGCCCGGGACGCGGATGGCCCACGTCCCGCCGCGCTCGCCAACGGCTTCGGCGGCGACGACGGCAGCGGCGACCGCGCCGGTCCCGCAGGACCGGGTGAGGCCCGAGCCACGCTCGTAGACCCGCATCTGCGCGCTCCGCTCGCCGGTCAGCCGGACCAGCTCAACGTTGGCGCCGTCCGGGAAGGCGGCCGCGTCCAGGACTGGCGGGGCGGAGAAGTCGTAGCTGTCCAGCGGGGTGTCCACGACGCAGGCCAGGTGCGGGTTGCCAACCGAGATCCGCAGGCCTTCGCAGCCGGCGCCGCCGACCGAGGCCCGGCCCGCGCCGAGCACCGTCGCCGGGCCCATGTCCACGGTGAACTGGCCGCCGGGCTCGGCGCGCACCAGGCGGATACCGCCGCGGGTCTCGATGGCGAACTCGGGACCATGAGCCAGGCCGTGCTCGACGAGGTAGCGGGTGAACACCCGGACCCCGTTGCCGCACATCTCAGCCACGCTGCCGTCGGCGTTGCGGTAATCCATGAACCACTGCGGGGTCAGTCCGCTGGCGGCCTCCGCGGCCGTCACCGGGGCGGCCAGGGCGGTGGCGGCAGCGGACGCCAGCAGGTCATCCGCCTCACCTGCGGCACGGAAGGCGCCGGGGCCGCTCTCGGTCAGCGCGGCGGCCAGCACCTCGATCTCCACCACGCGGAGCACGCCGTCCGCGCCGATGCCCGACCGGCGGTCGCACAGACGGCGGACCAGCGCGGGCGTGAGGTCCAGCTCACCGTCGGGATCGGGCAGGATCACGAAGTCGTTCTCCGTGCCGTGTCCCTTCGCGAAGTGCATTCCCCGATGCTATCCGGCGATCACCTGGCGGGCCGCGGCCGTAAGGCCATCCGCGGCGGCGTCCACGACCGGGCCGCCCGCGACCGGGCCGCCCGCGACCGGGCCGCCCCCGGCAGGAGCGTCGAGCCAGGTGATACGAGGGTCGCGCCGGAACCAGGATTCCTGGCGGCGGGCGAACCGCCGGGTGGCCCGGGCCGTCTCGTCCCGCGCCTGGGCCAGCGTCCACTCCCCCGCCAGGTAGCGCAGCATCTGGGCGTAGCCGAGGGCCCGGCTCGCGGTCCGGCCGTCCCGCAGGCCCGCCCGCTCCAGCCGCCGCACCTCGTCTTCAAAGCCGCCCGCCCACATGGCGTCCACCCGGGCCGCGATGCGCCGATCCAGCTCATCCCGGGGGACCCGGACGCCGACCTGGACCGCGGGGCGCGATGACTCATACCCCGGGAGCGTCGCGGTGAAGGGGCGGCCGGAAATCTCGATCACCTCGAGGGCGCGGACGATCCGGCGGCCGTTGCTGGGCAGGATCGCCGCGGCCGCCGCGGGGTCGAGGCCGGCCAGCCGGGCGTGCAGGGCGGCGGCGCCTCCGGCCGCCAGTTCGGCTTCGAGCCGCTCGCGGACGGCCGGGTCAGTGCCGGGGAAGCTGAGGTCGCCGAGGGCCCCGCGGATGTAAAGACCCGACCCGCCGACCAGGATCGGCACCCGCCCGCGTGCGGCAACGTCGTCGATGGCGGCCCGGGCCAGGCGCTGATAGCCGGCCACGCTGGCGGTCTGCCGGACGTCCCAGATGTCCAGCAGGTGGTGCGGTACGCCGTGCCGCTCGTCCGCCGTGAGCTTGGCGGTCCCGATGTCCATGCCCCGGTAGAGCTGCATCGAGTCGGCGTTGATCACCTCACCGCCGAGGGCCAGGGCCAGCGAGACCGCGAGGGCCGATTTGCCTGCCGCGGTCGGGCCCACCACGGCCACGACCTGACCTACCCGCCCCGCGGGCCGGGCCAGTCCCACCTGCCCGGTAAGCGCCGCAGAGCCGGAAGGCCCCGCGTGCCCCGGTGATCCGCCCGTCATTGAGCCGCGGACGTCACAGCGGGCGGGACAGCGCCGGCATACCGAGCGCTACCGGCGCTGACCGGGACATCTCCGGCCCGGGGGCGACATCAGCCGTGGCCCGTTCAGCAGTTTCAGCACGGCCCTGGCGGACGGCCCACGCGTCACCGGCGCGCGTCCGCCGGACCGCACGCGGTGTCCCGTCGGCCACCAGGTAATGCGGCGCGGCCCGGGTTACGGTCACGGTGACCACGTCGCCCGGGCGCGGGCCGGTGCCGTCCGGGGTGAAGTGGACGAGGCGGTTGTCGCGGGCCCGGCCGGACATGCGGTGCGTGCTGGCGTCCTTACGGCCCTCACCCTCGGCCACGAGGACCTCGGCGTCCCGGCCAACCAGCCGCTGGTTCTCCGCGAAGGTCATGTCAGCGACCAGGGCCACGAGCCGCTCGTAGCGCTCCTGCACCACCTCGGGCGGCACCTGGGACTCCATCGTCGCGGCGGGAGTACCGTGGCGCGGCGAGTAAAGGAACGTGAAGGCGCCTGCGAAACGGGCTTCGCGCACCACGTCGAGGGTGTCGGTGAAGTCCCGTTCGGTCTCGCCGGGGAAACCGACGATGATGTCGGTGGTGATCGCCGGGTCCGGGATGGCCGCGCGCACCCGGTCCAGGATGGCCAGGTAACGGTCCCGCCGGTAGGCACGGCGCATGGCCTTCAGCATGGTGTCCGAGCCGGACTGCAGCGGCATGTGCAGGTGCGGCATGACGTTCGGCGTCTGGGCCATGGCCTCGATGACGTCGTCGGTGAAGTCGCGCGGGTGCGGGGAGGTGAACCGGACCCGCTCCAGGCCGTCGATCTCGCCGCAGCTGCGGAGCAGCCTGCCGAACGCCAGCCGGTCGCCGAACTCGGCCCCGTAGGAGTTCACGTTCTGGCCGAGCAGCGTCACCTCGATGACGCCGTCGGCGGCCAGCGCCCGCACCTCGGCGAGCACATCACCGGGACGGCGGTCCTTCTCCTTGCCGCGCAGGCTCGGCACGATGCAGAACGTGCAGGTGTTGTTGCAGCCCACCGAGATCGCGACCCAGGCCGCGTAGGCGGACTCGCGCCGGGCAGGCAGGACCGAGGGGAACGTCTCGAGCGTTTCCGCGAACTCGGCCTGTGCTTCCTCCCGCTCGCGGGCGCGCTCGAGCAGGGCGGGCAGCGAGCCGATGTTGTGCGTGCCGAACACCACGTCGACCCAGGGGGCGCGCCGGGTGATCGCGGTCCGCTCCATCTGGGCCAGGCAGCCGCCCACCGCGATCTGCATGCCGGGTGTGGCGTTCTTGACCGGGAGCAGGTACCCCAGGTTGCCGTACAGCCGGTCGGCGGCGTTCTCCCGCACCGCGCAGGTGTTGAACACGAGCACGTCGGGCGGGGCGCCGCCGGGAGCGCGCTGGTAGCCGGCGTCCTCCAGCAGGCCGGCCAGCCGCTCGGAGTCGTGCGCGTTCATCTGGCACCCGTAGGTGCGGATCTCATACGTGCGAGGCGAGGCGTTCATGACGGTTACGAGGGTACGCGCCCGGCGCGCTGGTTGCGGAGCCGCCGGGGCCTGCGAACCATGATCGGGGCTGGCTTTCCGCATCTCCTGTGGAGAGCCGGCGCCGATCACGAAATCGGGTCGCCGGGACAGGCGCGGCTCAGCGGGCGAACTCCATCGCACGGGATTCACGGACCACGGTGATGCGGATCTGACCGGGGTAGGTCAGCTCCTCTTCGACCTGCTTGGCGATGTCCCGGGCGATCACCTGGGCCTGGATGTCGTCCACGCTGTCCGGCTTGACCATAACCCGGATCTCCCGGCCGGCCTGCATCGCGAACACCTTCTCCACGCCCTCGTGCGCGCTGGCGATCTGCTCCAGCCGCTCCAGCCGCCGGACGTAGGACTCCAGCGACTCCCGCCGGGCGCCGGGACGGCCGCCGCTGATCGCGTCGGCCGCCTGGGTCAGCACCGCCTCCACGGTCCGCGCTTCGACCTCGTTGTGGTGTGCCTCAATCGCGTGCACCACGTCGTCGGACTCCCCGTAGCGACGGGCGATCTCGGCGCCGATCAGCGCATGGCTGCCGGACACCTCGTGGGTGAGCGCCTTGCCGATGTCGTGCAGCACCGTGCACCGCTTCAGCAGCAGGGCGTCCATACCCAGCTCGCTGCCCATCATGCCGGCGATGTGGGCGGACTCGACCAGGTGCTTGAGGACGTTCTGCCCGTAGGAGGTGCGGTAGCGCAGCCGTCCCAGCAGGGACACCAGCTCACTGTGCATGCCGGTAATGCCCAGCTCGACCAGGGCGTCCTCCCCGGAGCGCACGCAGAGCTGCTCGATCTCGGCCTTGCCGCGCTCGTAGGCTTCCTCGATGCGCTGCGGGTGGATGCGGCCGTCCAGCACCAGCCGTTCCAGGGTCAGCCGGGCAATCTCACGGCGGACCGGGTCGAAGCAGGACAGCAGGACGGCCTCGGGCGTGTCGTCGATGATGAGGTTGACGCCGGTGACGGCTTCGAAGGCGCGGATGTTCCGGCCCTCGCGGCCAATGATCCGGCCCTTCATCTCGTCCCCGGGCAGGTGCAGGACGGAGACCACGGACTCGCTGGTCTGCTCGGTGGCGACGCGCTGGATGGCGAGCGAGACGACCTTCCGTGCGCGCTTCTCGCCCTCGGACCGGGCCTGGTACTCGATGTCCCGGATCACCGGGATGGCCTCGCGCTTGGCCTGGTTCTCGATCGAGGAGACGAGCTCCGCCTTGGCCTGGGCGGCGGTCAGCCCGGCGACCCGTTCCAGGGTGGCGGCGCGCTTGGCGTCCAGGTCCTCGATCTCGGCGGCCCGCTGCTCCAACTGGCGCTGGCGCTGGTCCAGCTCGGCCGAGCGGTCTTCAATCCGGTGCAGTTCCTTGTCCAGCCGCTGTTCCCGGTCGGCCAGCCGGTTCTCCCGGCGCTCCAGGTCGCTGCGCAGTTCGCGGATCTCGTCCTTGACCGACCTGATCTCGTCCTCGACCTCACGCCGGCCCTCGGCGGCCTGGTCGGCGGCGTTCCGGGCCTGGCCCAGGATGAACTCGGCTTCGGATTTGGCCCGGGCCCGGATCTCGTCGGCTTCGCGGGACGCTTCCTCCGCGCTGGCGGTGCTGGCCGGGGCGGCCACACTGAGGGAGGGGACGCGGGCGGGAGACTCCGGGGACTCCGCGGCCCTCAGGGTGCCCGCCGAAGACCGGCGGAAGACGATGACGAGCGCAAATACCGTTGCGAGCAGCCCGATCACCGTGAACGTGAGTGCTATTCCACTGCTCACAGTCACCCCTTTTCCGCTCATCAGGTCCCGTCTCCGGGCACTGCACGTGCGTTACCAGGGGGTTATGCCCTGGCGCGAGGGGTACTGCACGCCGACGGCTTGGGCTCATTCGTGCGAGCCCTTCGTTTTGGGTCGCTCACATCGGCCGCTGGCGGCGGCCGGGCGCTTTATGAAGTTCTTTATGATCATCCGCGCAGCGCGGAGTAACACCTCGCTGCCGCGAGGTTAAGCGCAGATAACGTTTTGAGCAAGCTACCAGCACTGAGGCCACCTGTATGGCGACCGGTCCCGATGGCCCCACAAAGCGCATTTTCGCAGCTCGTTAGCGCTTTAGCGCTATTACGGGCAATCGTCGGAGCCGATGTCCGGATCCGGCTCGCCGATCTCCGCGACTATCTCCGCCGCGGAGGCTCCCTCCGCCTCAAGGGCCTCCCGCACGACCCGATAGGCCAGGGCGGCGCCGTAGCCTTTCCGGGCCAGCACACCCATGAGCTTGCGGATACGGGTGGCTGACGGCTGCCCCTGGGTCGCCCGGACCTTGCCCGCGATGACCTGCCGGGCCATCGCCGCCTCCTGGTCGTCGTCGACCAGCTCGATCGCTTCGTGGACGTCCTCGTCGGCCACGCCGCGCCGGTGCAGCTCGCTGGACAGCGCCCGGCGGGAGAGCCCCCGGCCGTGGTGCCGCGACTCCACCCAGGCCCGGGCGAAGGCCGGATCGTCGATCAGCCCGATCTCGGTGAAGCGGTCCAGGACCGCCTCGGCAGCCTCGTCCGGGATGTGCCGCCGCCGCAGCGCGTCGGCGAGCTGGGCCCGGGTGCGCGGCGCCAGGGTGAGCAGCCGAAGACAGACCTGCCGGGCGGCGGCCTCCGGACCGCGCGAGATCCCGGCGTCAGGCGCCCCAGTTTCGGGCGTCGCGGGTTGGGGCGCCCCGGGTTGGGGCGCTGCGGGTTGGGGCGCTGCGGCCGATTCTGCCGCCTCGGGAGACTCCGGGTCCCCGGCGCGGCGACGGCTGGACCGGCAGGACCCGGCCCGGCGGGCGAGCCGGCCGGGCCAGACGTCCTGCTCTGGTCCCGCTGTGCCACCCAGGGAGCCGTCGGGACCGGATTCCCTCCACGCCGGGGACCAGTCGAGCCGGGGCTCGGGCTCGGGCAGGTACCCGGCGCCCGGCCCGGGCCGTCGGTCTGGCTCGGCCTGGTACGCAGGCCCGGAGTCTCCGGAGTCTCCGGAG
>JBEKCN010000104.1:0-7974 GCA_050014855.1 Streptosporangiaceae bacterium
CAGCGCCACCGAAAGGCTGGTGCCGGACCCGGTCCCGAGTGAACCGGCAGCCGCCCGGGCCAGGCGGGTCACCGCCTGGCCCTCGTCCAGGAAGAGCCGGACCAGGTGCTCGGGGGCGGCGAGCCCGACCGCGACCCTCACGTGCTCCGCAGCATCTTCACCGGACTCGATGGCGGCGCGGGCCAGCAGCAGCTCACCGGCCAGCCGGTCGCGTATCGTGCCGGGGCTGGCCCGCCTGAGACGGGCCTGCACCGCGTCGAAGCGGCCACGGGCCAGGTCCAGCCGGGCCCGCAGGAGCGTGTGCGCCGGGCTGGCCGCGGGCAGCGCCGCGATCAGTTCCTCAGCCTGGCCGGTCTCGCCTGCCTCCAGGTGCCAGCGGGCGGCAGCCGCATCGACCAGGCACCGCAAGGCCGATCGCAGAAGATGATCGATGAGCTTGCCGGCCTCGCGCAGGGTGGCGAACACGTCGTCGAAATCGTCCAGCGCGGCGGCCACCCGGGCCTTCTCCAGCTGGAGCAGGACGTGGTAGACGCGGGCAAACGGGTTGGCCTGAAGGATCTCCTCCACGCGCCGGAACGCCGCGCTCGCCTCCGCGAGCTCGTTGCGGTCGATGCGAACTCCCGCCAGCGCGAGATGCGCGTCGACCACGCCCAGGTGGGTGCCGAGGCCGAACGCGTCAGCCGCCTGCAGGCTAGCCGTAGCCTCGCGTTGGGCTTCGGAGAGCCTTCCGTGCCGCAATGCGATGCGCGCGGCCAGCGCCGGCGCGAGCACGAGCGCCGCGATCTCATCGCCTGGGGGGCCGGCGCGGAGAACCGAGTCGGCCTCACCGGGCTGATCGGTCAGCAGGTAGCCGCGGACCAGGTTTATCCGCGCGCGGGCCCCGACGACCCCGCTGTCCAGACCCGCCTCGACCGCCTCGACCGCCCGGCGGCCGGCGTCGATTTCATCGCCCGCCCCTGCGGTGACCGTGAAGGTGAGAAGCCGGAGCCCGTCAAGGGTCGCGAGGTCCTTGGCCTGTGGCTGGGGCTCGTCACTGATGCGTATCTGGGCACGCTGGAGCCAGGCGTGGGCCTCGGCCAGCTGGCCGGCCAGTCCGAGCATCAGGGCGTAGGTCAGCATGCGGGAGGCTGATTCGGTCACCAGCTCCCGTGGGAACAGGTTGACGAAGGCTGCGATGCCCGGGATATCGGACACATCGGCACGGCGGTGCGCAGCCTCGAACACGATCGAGAACGCCCGGTCGGTGTCACCAGCAGCGAGCAGGCAGCGGACCGCCCCGGCGACGTCGCCCCGCGTCTGCAGGATCACGGCGGCCAGGCGATTGAGTTCTTTCGCTTCTTCCGGCCGGTGCGTCTGCAGCTCCGCGCGCAGCATCTCGGCCAGCAGCGGGTGATACCGGTAGGTGTCCCGGCTCGGTCCCGTCGCCACCACGAACTGCAGGTCAGCTTCCATCCGGCGGAGCAAGTGTGCGCTGTCGCTGCGGCCGGACAGCGTGTCGCACAGCTCGGCGTCCAGCACGTCGGCGACCGACGTCCGCAGCAAGAACTCCGACAGCTCGGCGGGGGCGCGGTGGAGCAGCTCGTCGGCGAGCAGATCGGCAACCATCGGCGTCCGCCCGGAGAACTCGGCCACCGCGGCCGAGACGTCGGTGCGGTCGTTGAGCCCGGCGGCGGCCAGCCGCAGGCCAGCCACCCAGCCTTCGGTCTGACTCCAGAGTCTCTCGACCTCACCGGTAGTCAGGCGGTCCTCGCCGAGCAACGTGAACAGCTCGGCGGCCTCGGGCAACGTCAGCGCGAGGTCGTGCTGGCGGATTTCGGCGAGCCAGCCCCGGCCCCGCCACCGGCTGATCGGCAACTGCGGGTCGATCCGGCTGGTCAGCAGCATCCTCGAGCGTCCGGGGAGGTGCTCGACGACGAAGCCGAGATCCGCGATGATCTCCGGGCTTTGCAAGTGGTGCACGTCCTCGAGCACGATGACGAGCGGATCGGTGACGGCGGACCAGGCGGTGACCAAGCGGCTGAGAAAGCCCGACGGCAGCCGGTGCACGTCAGTTGCCGCCTCCGCGACCTGCGCGAAGGCAGCCGGGACCGCGCGCCCCAGGGCCAGGGCGAACGTGAGCCAAAAGCGCTCCGGCCGGTCGTCGTCGGCGTCGAGTGTCACCCATTCCCGGGCGATCGGGTCCAGGGTCTCGAACCACTGCGCCACCGCTACGGTCTTCCCGGTGGCGGGGCCGCCGGTCACCAGCCCGACGCGCCAGTCGGGCTGGGCCAGGACCTTGGCCAGGCGCCGCCGGGCAATCGCCCGGACTGGTACCGCCGGGCAGCCGAACTTCGAACGCGGAATGGGGAACGGGCCGCCCCCGGAGACGGCACGCGCACGTATACCGCTATCGCTCATTTCTTACTGCTCACTCAGCTCAGCTCTTGCTACGTACTTGAGTCGGCCCCCGGCCGGTAGTTCCCGCCGCTACCGGGTCTGGAGCAGCGATGTCCATGAGTGACGAAATGGCCGTCCAACCTTTACGATCCAATCGCGCTGGGCTCCGAGGCTTTAGGGCCGAAAGTCCCATTTTGCTCTGGCCCCGTGTCCGGACGCGGGTCATTCCCGCCGGAGCGAGGCCCGGCCGGCGTACCCAGAACGGGTGTGGGCAACTCACCCCGTCCGGCGGTTCCCTGTGGGGATGGGGGATAAGGAGTCTGAGATATGACCGACGGCACCTACGTGATCACTGTTCGCGGTGTCGCGGGTCCCTGGGTGCGGGCAGCCTTCGACGATGTGGCGCTGAGCGCGGTGGGCGATACGACGGTGCTGCGGCGCGCCGAAACCGATCAGGCAGCCCTGCAAGGCCTCCTGCGGCGAATCTACAACCTGGGACTCGACGTCCTCGACGTTCACCTGGAATCGGCGGAATCGGCCCCGGGCACGCAGTGACCCAATCCGCTGCGACCAAATCTGCTGCCGGTGGCGGCAGATTTCCCCTAGGTGAATCCGGCGGGCAGGTGATGACAAGTCGCCTGCCCGAATGTGAACCTGCCGAGGTAATGGACAGCGACACCTGTGGACGCTCTTTCACCCTTTCACCCCGCGGGCCGAAAGGCCGGCACCAGGCCGAAAGGCCGGCACCAGGGAGGACGCATGAGACCCGTATATCGAGCAGGCGCGCGCGGATGGCTGCTGCTTTCGGTCGCCGCGCTGGTCCTGTCCGGGCTGGCCGCTGGATGCAGCAGCACGCCGGCCTACTGCACCGCCGCCACCGACCTGAAGACCTCCGTCAGCAACCTCGGCAATGTCGACGTCGCCAAGAACGGTCTCAGCTCCCTGCAGACCGCGCTGAGCAGCGTCCAGACCAACGCGAAAACGTTCGCCAGCGACGCGAAGTCCGCGTATCCGTCGCAGACCACAGCCCTGCAAGACTCGCTGTCCAGCCTGGAAAACGCGATCAAGTCCGCGAAGGGCCAGCCGCCGGTCACCGCGGCCTCGGCAGTCGTGCCAGCGGTCACGCAGGTGAAGAACTCGGCAAGCAGCCTGGAAAGTGCCGTATCAGGCAAATGCTCGTGACCGTGCCTGACGGGTGAACCCCCGGGACCGTCACGGTCACGGCTGCGGCCGGGGGCGGACCGGCGGACTAGCAGTATCAGGAAGGAGCGCCTCAGATGGCGAAATGGAACCTAGTGGCGATGGGCCAGGTGGGGCTGACCGGCTGGACCGGGAAGGCCGCCCGGCCGCTCGCTCTCGCGATCGCCCGCCGGACCGGGCGGCCCGAGTCGCAGATCCTGGCGCTTATCGGCGCAGGGTTCCTCGCGATCACGCTAATTAACTTCCTCCGCGAGGTCGATGCCGTGATCGCGGCGGGGCGAGCCGGCCGACAGGACCGCCCGCTGGCGCCTGGAGGCGGGCCAGGCACGCCAGGCTGAGGAACTGATCGCTGCGCTTCCCGAGGGCAGCCCGGCGTACACGCTGCTGTATGCCTGTATGCCTGTATGCCTGTATGCCTGTATGCCCGCCTGGACCTGGCCGCGGGCGCTTCGATGCGGTGCGGACCCGTCCCCGTCGTCCGAGGATGGCGCGACGGGGACCCGGCCAGCGAGACCGCACCCTGTTCGGGTGAGGCGAGATTACCCCTAAGTGAGTTTGACTGCCGTCTGTGAACGGATGCTGCTCCGGACCGTGGCAGCAGGAGGTTTCGGGCTCAGGAGGACCGATGGGGCACGGGATGGCGGACGGCTCGGGACCGGTCCTGCTCGCGACGAAACTCCGCCCGCCGCCGGTGCGCAATCAGATCGTTCCGCGCGAGCGGCTTGTGGAGCGGCTGCGGGCCGGGTCGGGTCTGCGGCTCACCCTGGTGGCGTGTCCGCCGGGTTTCGGGAAGACCACCATGCTCGCGGCGTGGTACGAAGTCGAGGCGGCGCGCAAGCCTGTCGCGTGGCTGACGCTGGACGAGGGCGACAACGACCCTGCGGTGCTGTGGTCTTATGTAATCGAGGCGCTCCGGCGGGCCTGCCCGGCCATCGGCCGGCCGGCGTCGCCGCAACCGGCCGGGGTGGCGTCGATCGTTGACACGGTGCTGCCGCGCCTTGTGAACGAGCTGGACGATCTGGGTGAGGTCACGCTGATCCTGGACGACTTCCACCAGCTCGGGGACGGCGCGGCCCGCGAGAGCATCGCCTGGTTCGTCGATCACGCACCGCCTACCGTCCAGCTTGTGCTCTCAACCAGGACCGAGCCGGACCTTCCGCTGGCCGCGCTGCGCGCCCACGGCGACCTGCTCGAGCTGCGCGCCGACGATCTGCGGTTCACGCCCGAGGAGGCGGACACATTCCTGAACGGCCGCCTGGGGCTCAGTCTGATGCCGGAGGAGGTGGCTGCTCTCCTCAAGCGGATGGAGGGCTGGCCAGCCGGGCTTTACCTTACGGCGCTTTCGCTGCGGCGAACTGCCGATCGCCACGGCTTCGTGGACGAGCTGGACGCCTCGAGCCGCCATGTGATCGACTTCCTGGAGACCGAGGTGCTTCAGGCGCATGATCCGCCGATGCAGGCGTTGATGCTCCGCTCCTCCATCCTCGAACGGCTGTCCGGCCCGTTGTGCGACGCGGTCCTGGACCAGCAGCATTCCGCACCGATGCTCGACGCGCTGTCGGACAGCAACCTGTTCCTCATCGCCCTCGACGACGAGAGCGGGTGGTACCGCTTCTACCCGCTCTTCGCCCGGCTGCTGCGGGTGGAGCTCGAGCGGCGCGAGCCGGGCACCGCCCCGGCCCTGCACCGCCGGGCGTACGCCTGGCATCGCGATCACGGGATGACCGGCGAGGCCATCGCGCATGCGATCGAAGCCGGCGCCCACGCCGAGGCCGCCGAGCTGATCGAAGCGTCGTGGGCCAGCTACGCGAGCTCCGGCAGGTACGAGACCGTCCTGGCCTGGATCGGGCGATTGCCGGAGGAGATGCTCAGCGGCGACACGGGGCTGCTCCTGGTCAAGGCGTGGATACTCTCGCTGTCCGCTAGGCGGGAGGAGGCGGCTCAGGTGATCGCGGCGGTCGGACGGCTGGGCGAACCTGCCGGAAGTCCCCTGCCGGACGGCTTCAGCTCGGTCAGCGCAAGCCTGACCATGCAGCGGGCCTGCTGCCCGTGGGGTGACGTCGGTGCCCAGCTCGAAAATGCCCGCCGCGCCACCGAGCTCGAAGGGCCCGGATCGCCCTGGCGGCCGGTGGCCTGCTGGGCGGTCGGGGTGGGCCTGTACTTCCGGGGTGAGTCCGGCCAGGCCGACCGGTGGTTCGCGGAATCGGCGGCCCTGGCACCGGCGAGCGGACAATGGTCAGCCGGCGCGTCGTCACTCGCCTACCGCTCGCTCATAGCGGGTGAGGTGGGTCGTCTCGACGAACAGCGGATGCTGGCCGAGCAGGCAACGGAACTCGTCCGGGAGCACGGCACCGAGAAGGCCAGCGGCGTGGTGCCGATGGCGCTCGGGGTATCGCTCGCCGCGCGCGGAAGGCCCGAGGAGGCACAGGCGCTGATCGCGTGTGGTGCCGCCTTCTTGCGTTCCCGGGGCCAGCCGACCGAGGTGGCGATGGCGCTGCTGCACCAGGGATCGGTACTGCAAGCCCTCGGCCAGCGCGAGCGCTCGCAGGCGGCGATCACCGAGGCGAGATCCATCATCGGATCCTGTCCCGACCCGGGGATCCTGACCGAGCGGCTCAGTGCGTGCGGGCGCTGCCCGCCGGCAGACACCAGCTCCGAGGATGAGAAGCTGACGCGGCGAGAGCGAAGGGTGCTCCAGCTACTCACCAGCGATTTGTCCGAGCGCGACATCGGCCATGAACTGTATGTGTCGCACAACACAGTTCATACCCACGTCAGGTCCATCTACCGCAAACTCGGCGTCTCCTCGCGGTCCGGTGCCCTCGAACGGAGCCGCGCACTCGAGCTCCTCTGACCGTATGCCTCCCTCGTTAACCGCGTGCGTGCCAGCGTGCCCACCTGGACGATGACCCCGCAGGAGCAGGGCTGTCGCTGGTGTGGCGAGGCGCCTGATCCCGGAGGTCTGCTGGCTTCCTAGGCACACTTCACCTAGGTGGAAACGGCCGGCGGATGGTGACAGGTCACCTGCCTGAGTGTCAGCGTGTGCGTGATGCACACACCGCCGTGCGGCCGAATCACCAGGCCCAGGTAGACGGGTCCTTGGCCCCTAGCCTGTGAGCCAGGCGCGGAAGACGCTGGCGCATGGACGGCCTGCTCTGCCGGATGGCCGGTGGGCGCCGTCTTTGATCGGTACCCGCGGGTCGCCTCGCGGCGATCTTGGTGGAATCGGAGAACGCGGGACCGGAGCGGCATAATTGGCGATTCATAATTGGCGATTAAGGCGGGGACGGTCATGGCCAGTGCAAGCGGACGAGAAGGACAGCCCGTTCACGAGGGGAAGGTCATGGGCTGGCTGTCGAAGGTGTTCGAGCTCAATCCCGCGGGGCTTAACTGGCCGCGGGGTGTGATGATCCTGGACGTCGCGCTGGTGCCGCTGGTCGTTTTCTGGGCGATCGGGCACGAGCAGTATCTTCTCAGCGCCCTGTTCGGCGTGCTGTTTGCGGCGCTGGTCGACCCGGGAGGCGGCTTCGGGTACGGCGCGTCGCGCATCGCTGTCTTTGCGCTGATCGGCGCAGGGGTGACCGCGCTGGGGTTTGGTATCGGCGGAGACGCATGGGGCTGGCTGGTGCTTGCGGCTTTTGCGGTCACGCTGGTGGCCGGCCTGGCGGTCGCGTTCGGGGTGCACAGGTTCGTTGCGGCCTTGCTTCTCAACATTTGGTTCATCGTCGCCCTCGGGCTCGCGTCCAGCTTCCATCATGGCGCCCATATCACCAGCTACACCTGGGCTCAGGTGCTCGCCTGGGCCGGGGGGGCGGCGCTGTGGATCGTGGTGACGTTCATCGGGTGGCTGATCCGCAGGCGCGAGGACCGGCCCCAGCCGATCGCGGAGTTGCCCGGTGACACCTCGCGGCAGAAGCTGACCCGGCCGCTGATCATGTTCGCGGTGATCCGCGCTCTCGTCATCGCCGGCACCGTCGCGCTCGCGTTCGGGCTGAACCTGTCGCACGGCTATTGGATGCCGATCGCGGCCATTGTCGCGATGAAGCCGAGCCTGGCGCAGGCCACGCTTATCGCCGTCCAGCGCCTGGCCGGCGCGCTGATCGGCGCCGCCGCGGCCGCGCTAGTGCTGCTGATACCCGCCAGTGAACACGGACTGAGACTGTTCGCGGTCGACCGCGGACTGGAAGTGGTTGCGCTTGTCCTGTTGATGCACGGGGCGGCGATCCGCTTCTGGAACTACGCGTTCTACTCCGGGGCCATCGCCGCGGGAGTGCTGATCCTGGTGGACCTTCCGCAGCCCTCCAACTACAGCGCCGAGGGCTACCGGCTGCTGTGGACGCTGTGTGGCGTGGCAATCGGTGTGCTCGTCATGCTGCTGGCCGGCCTGCTCGCCAAGCG
>JBEKCN010000105.1:0-7960 GCA_050014855.1 Streptosporangiaceae bacterium
CCTGACCGGTGTCTGCCTGACCGGGGTCTGCCTGCATGGGGGCAGCCTGAGCAGGCGCCTGGGCGCGCGCAGGCCCAGCACCGCTCACGTTGGCAGCCATGTCCATATTTTCGGGGGTGCCGCGTAATGAATGCAAACAATGACACCCGCGTCACCTGACACACGTGTCGGGGATTGGGCTATCAGAACAGCGCGGCGGGGCGTTTCCGCCGGACTGCGGTCGACCGCGTTTTGCCTCCCGGCCAGGCACGTTTCCGCGGCCAGCCGACGGTCTCTTTCCGGAGTTACCCCAGCACAGTTTCCGTGCCCGCACAAGGGCTTAGTGGCCGGGTCCCAGGTAATAATTTGCAATGCCAAAGCTCATGGTGATATACAGTTTGGCTGTCCCCGCTCCGTCCGTCGCCCGGAGCCGCTCTCCAGCAGCGGTGCTGCGCAGCGGTACTCGGCAGCGACGCTGACGGCCGTGGGACATCTGGGCGACACGGCACAGATACAAAGCCGATACATATTTGATGCCGTACTGACGCGCGTTTCGCTGCCCGACAATAGTGCATGGCCACGGAAACGCCGGCAGTCCGCGCACGATAGGGGATGGCATACGGAATGCACTCACACCGTGACGGTTAACTCCTCGTCCGGCGGCACTGCCTGGCAGGGTGAACTGGCAGGGTGAACCGGCCGCCTACCCGCAGAGTTCCGCATGACACGCGATAGCGACGTGAGACTTCCCTTTTTCCCGCGCAAAAGCGTCACTAAGCGCTATGAAGCGGTGGCAATTCCTGCGTTACGGTCCCGGCGCCAGACGACGGGACGCCGCGCCCGCGCCGGTCAGGACCGCCAGACGAGGACGAGAGCGCAGTCATCCGACCTGGCCACGTCGCCCTGCAGCGCCGTGACCAGGTCGCCCGCGCCCGACCGGAACCTCGTGGGGACCAGTCGCTGCGCTTCGCCGAGCAGCTTGTCGATGCCTTCGTCGATGTCCCGCCCGGGCGCCTCGACCAGCCCGTCGGTATACAGCAACAGGGCGTCCCCGCGGCGCAGCGCGCCCTCCTCGGGATTGGTCGGCACGGCCTGCAGGTCCGGAACGACGCCGAGGACGATGCCACGCGCCCGGGTGACCCGCCACCGGCCGCTGGCGGCCTCATAGTGCACGGCCGGCGGATGCCCGGCCGAGTCGATCACGTAGTCCCCTGAGGTCAGGTCCAGTGACAGGTGCACGGCCGTGACGAAGCCCTCGCTCCACCGGCCGCGGCGCAGGTAAGCGTTGGCCGCGGCCAGGAAATCCGTCCGCGGCACGGACCCGAGCAGGCCGCCGAACGCGCCGGACAGCAACAGCGCCCGGGTGCCCGCGTCGATGCCCTTCCCGGACACATCGACCAGCGCCACCTCCAGGGTCTTGCCGTCGGAGTAGGACACGACGAAGTCGCCGCCGAACGACGCGCCCCCGGCCGGCCGCAGCACCACGTCCGAGCCCCAGCCGTCGCCCAGCGCGGGCAGCTTGCCCTGCTCGCGGATGCGGTCCCGTAGCTCTATGAGCATCTGATCACCGCGCAGGCCCTGCAGGCCGAGCTTGGCCCGGGTCCGCGCGAGGACGTCCGCGAAGACCGCGGTCACCACGATCGTCGCGACGATGCCCGGGCCCGCCCGGTGCACGGAGACGTCGTAGGCGACGACCACCGCGGTGACCACGAACAGGATGCGCAGGGCCCGGACCCAGACCAGCATGCCGCCCGCGAGGATCGGCAGGATCATCACCCCGGGCGAGAACCACCACTCCGACAGGTGCGCCGCGGCCACGCCGATCGCGATGATCGCCACCGCGAGCCCGAAGGCCATCCGCCGGTTCCGGGTGATGAACTGCCGGCTCACCACCGCACGCAGCCGCTGCCCGCGGGCCCGCAGGGCGCGCCGGGCACGCTGCGAAAAACGCGCGGGCCGGGAAACCATGATGGCGGCACTGTATCCGTAAATCGGGCTTGATAACCTGCCGACGCGCCCCCGCCAGCCCCGGCTCCGCTTACCTGGCCGGGCCGCTAAAAGGGCTGGCCATCCGCCGCCGGGCGGTGTAGCAAGGGCGTCATGACCGAGCGCTACCCGATACGGCCGATCACCCCCGACGAGTTCGACGCATTCCACCTGGTGGACCAGCACGCGTTCCACGGTTCGCCGCCGTCCGCGACCGGCCGGGCCAAGATCCTTTCCCGGTTCGAATTCGACCGGAGCCTGGCCGCGTTCGACGGCAGCACCCCGGTGGGCATCGCCGGCGCGTTCGGCTTCCGCATGCGCCTGCCCGGGGCCACCGCACCGGTGGCCGGGGTCAGCTGGGTCGGGGTACTGCCGACGTACCGCCGGCAGGGCATCCTGACCCAGATCATGCGCCGTCAGCTGACCGACATCAGGGAGCGCGGCGAGGCGCTGGCCGTGCTGTGGGCGTCGGAGTCGGCGATCTACGGGCGTTACGGCTACGGCCAGGCGACCTGGCACGACACGTTCACCCTCCGGCGGGGCGAGGGCAGAATGGCCCCGCACCTGCCGGGCGACCCCAGCCTGCGGCTGCGCATCACCCAGCCCGACGAGGTGCGGGCCGAGCTGGCCAAGGTCTACGACACGGCGCTGGAAATCCGCCCCGGCTTCTTCGCCCGCAGCGATGCGTGGTGGAACCGGATCCTCGATGATCCCGAGACCGACCGCAAGAACGCCTCCCCGCTGCGCTGTGTGCTGGCCGAGGACGACGCCGGCCCGCGCGGTTACGCCCTCTACTCAGGCGTCGGACGCTGGGACGACGACCGGTTCCTGCCGGACGCTCAGCTCGACATCAGGGAACTGGTCGCCGCCGACCCGGCCGCCAGCGCCGCCCTCTGGGCCGACCTGCTGAACCGGGACCTGGTCACCACGATTCGGGCCGCGGTCCGCCCGGTCGACGACCCCTTGTTGTTCCAGCTGGCTGATCCGCGGCGGCTGCGGCCGGTGGTGACCGATGGGCTGTGGGCCCGGATTACTGACCTGCCCGCGGCGCTGACGCTGCGCCGGTACGCGAGCCCGGTGGATGTGATCATCGAGGTGCAGGACGGCCTGTTCCCCGCCAACGCCGGGCTGTGGCATCTGCAAGCGGACGAGTCCGGGACGGCTATCTGCGACCCGGTCGACAAGGCCGCGGACAAGTACGCGGGCCTGTCCCTCGGGATCACCGAACTCGGCGCCGCCTTCTTCGGCGGGACACGGCTGGGAGCGCTGGCGGCCGCGGGGCGGGTAAGCCAGCAGCGCGCCGGCGCGCTGGCCCGGCTGTCCGCCGCCCTGTCCTGGGATCCGGCGCCGTGGTGCCCAGTTATCTTCTGAGCTGGGATCTTCTGACCGGCATCTTCTGGCCGGTGCCACAGGCCCGCCGGGATCCTGGACCCGTGCGACACTGGGCACCATGCCAGGCATGAAGGTGACGCTCAGCGCGGCGATGCGGGCGCGGGATGTGTCGCGGCCGACCGCCGAGGACCAGGAAGCAGCCGAGGAGGCGGCCGCCCAGGCCAGCACGCCATCACGGCCTGGGCCGGCCGCACGGACGCGGGCCCCGCACAGCACGGATGACGCCGCACCGACCCGGCCCCCGCGCAGCCCGGATGAGACTGACGGCGTGACGGCAGGCGCGCGGCCGCGGGAGGACAGCGGGCGCCGGAGCCGGCCCCGGCGCAAGCGCCGCTGAACGGCACGCCGGTCAGCGGCGCCGTTCGGGATGGGGCCGTTCGGGATGGGGCCGTTCGGGATGGGGCCGTTCGGGATGGGGCCGGTCAGGATGAGGGCGGGATCGGCGGCAGATCGCCCGTCTTCTCGTAGGTGGCGATCTCGGCCAGCCGCCGGGCGTGCCGGGGGGCGCCCGAGAACGGTGTCTCGACAAACACCTTGGTGAAGGCGACCGCGTCGTCGATGGCGTACATCCGCGCGCCGAGGCTCAGCACGTTGGCGTCGTTGTGCTGCCGCCCGAGCTGCGCCGTCTCCACCGTCCAGGCCACCGCCGCGCGGACGCCGGGAATCTTGTTGGCCGCGATCGCCTCGCCATTGCCGGTACCGCCGATGACGATGCCCAGGCTGCCGGGATCGGCCACGACGCTCTGCGCCGCCTTCATCACGTACGGCGGGTAGTCGTCGTCCTCGTGATAGGCCGGCGGCCCGCAGTCCACCGGCTCGTGCCCGGCTCCGGAAAGCCAGGCCACCAGGTGGCCTTTGAGTTCGAATCCCGCGTGATCAGATCCCAGATAAACGCGCACGGCCCAAGTGTGCCAGAGCTGTGCTGGCCCGTCAGTCGAAGATCGGGTCGCGGGTGCGGGAGCGCTTCAGCTCGAAGAAACCGTCGGTACCGGCGATGAGCAACACGCCGTCCCACAGCCGGGCCGCGGCCTCGCCGCGCGGGATCGGCGAGACGACCGGGCCGAACACCGCCATGTCGTTCACCGAGATCACCGGCGTGCCGACCTCATACCCCACCCGGTCCATGCCGTCATGGTGGCTCGCCCGCAGCGCATCGTCGTACTCGGTGGAGTCCGCGGCGTCCGCCAGGTGAGTGGGCAGGCCCGCCTCGGCCAGCGCGGCCTCGTAGGTCGCGCGGTCCCGAGGGGCCTTCTCCTCGTGGAAACGGGTGCCCAGCGCGGTGTACAGCCGGTCCAGCACCTCCGGCCCGTACTGCTGCTCGGCCGCGATGCAGATCCGGACCGGGCCCCAGCCGGTGGCCAGCAGCTCCTTGTACCGCTCGGGCAGGCCCTCCTTGTCCTCGTTCAGCACGGACAGGCTCATCACATGCCAGCGCGGCGTGACCGGGCGGACCTTCTCCACCTCGTGTATCCACCGTGAGGCCATCCAGGCCCAGGGACAGATAGGGTCAAACCAGAAATCGACGACGGTGGTCTCCTGCTCGGTCATGGGCGCTCCTCGTAGCGTGTCACCCGGCACCTGATCCGGCCCGCGACCGGGCCGACAGTGACGTTTCCGGTCTGCGTACGCCTGCGACAACCCGGTGCCAGCGCGGCTCATTCCGCGTGCCGTGGGAGGATGCCAGGACACTACGCGCTCGGGGAGCGGATCAACCATGGTCGCGGGAAGACGAAGGGGATCACCAGGTGTCATCCAATCTCACGCAGGATGAGGCCCGGGAGCGGGCTGACCTCATCACCGTGTCGTCCTACCAGGTCGAGCTCGACCTGACCGGTGCCGAGACGACGTTCCCATCGGTCACCGTGGCACGGTTCCGGTGCCGCCGGCCGGGGGCAGCGACGTTCATCAATCTGACCGCGCCGGAGGTCAGCGAGATCAGGCTCAACGGAGCGCCGGTCAGCCTGGAGGCCTTCGACGGGGACCGGATCACGCTGACCGGGCTGGCCGCCGAGAACGAGCTGCGGGTGGTCGCCGGCTGCGCCTACTCGCGCAGCGGCGAGGGGCTGCACCGGTTTACCGACCCGGCCGACGGTGGCGTATACATGTACTCCGACCTGGAGGCCTTCGACGCGCACCGGATCTACGCCTGCTTCGACCAGCCGGACCTGAAGGCGACCTACGAGCTGACCGTCACCGCGCCAGACGACTGGCAGGTCATCTCCAACATGGCACCGGAGGAGCGCGGCACCGCAGGCGAGAGCGCGGCGCGGTGGCACTTCCCGCCGACCCCGGTGATGGCGACCTACATCACGGCGGTCGCGGCCGGCCCCTACCACGTGGTCCGCGACTCCTACGACGGCATCCCGCTGGGCATCTTCTGCCGGCAGTCGCTGGCCGAGTACCTGGACCCCGACGAGATCTTCGAGGTCACCAAGCAGGGCTTCGGCTTCTACCACGAGGCGTTCGCGGTCCGGTACCCGTTCGGCAAGTACGACCAGCTCTTTGTGCCTGAGTTCAAAGAAGGCGCGATGGAAAACGCGGGCTGCGTAACTTTCCTGGAAAGCTACATCTTCCGGTCCCGGGTCACCGACTTCGCGCGTGAGGCCCGCGCCGAGACGATCCTGCACGAGATGGCGCACATGTGGTTCGGCGACCTGGTCACCATGCGCTGGTGGGACGACCTGTGGCTGAACGAGTCGTTCGCCACCTGGGCCGGCACGCTGGCCGAGGCCGAGGCGACACGCTGGACCTCAGCCTGGACCACGTTCGCCCAGCTGTACAAGGCCTGGGCGTACCGGCAGGACCAGCTGCCGTCCACCCACCCCATCGCGGCGGACATCCCCGACATCCACGCGGTCGAGGTCAACTTCGACGGAATCACCTACGCCAAGGGCGCTTCCGTGCTGAAGCAGCTCGTGGCGTACGTGGGCCGGGATAACTTCCTGGCCGCAGTACGCCGCTACTTCGCCGCGCACGCCTGGGGAAACGCGACCCTGGCGAACCTGCTCGCGGCGCTGGAGGAAACCTCCGGCCGGGACCTGAGCGAGTGGTCCCGGGAGTGGCTGGAGACCGCCGGGGTCAACACCCTGCGGCCGGAGTACGAAACCGACGCCGAGGGCCGGTTCACCACCTTCACCGTCCGCCAGGAGGCCGTCCCCGAGTTCCCGGTGCTGCGCTCGCACCGGATCGCGATCGGGCTCTACGACCGGGGTGCGGAGGGGCTCGTGCGGCGGCGCCGGGTGGAAACCGACGTGGCCGGGGAGCTGACCGAGATCTCCGAGCTGGCTGGAGAGCAGCGGCCCGATCTGGTCCTCGTGAACGACGATGACCTGACCTACGCCAAGATCCGACTGGACGACCACTCACTCGGCACCCTGATCCAGGCCATCAGCGAGTTCCGCGAGCCGCTGCCCGCGGCACTGGCCTGGTCGGCCGCGTGGGACATGTGCCGGGACGCGGAGATGGCCGCCCGGGATTATGTCCGCCTGGTCCTGCTCGGTGTCGACTCCGTGGCCGATATCAGCGTGGTGCAGACCCTGCTGCGGCAGGCTGCGCAGGCGGTCCGGCGGTTCGCCGAGCCGTCCTGGGAGGAGACCGGCCTGGCCCTGATGGGCGGCCGGCTGCAAGGGCTGCTGATCGGCGCGCAGCCCGGCAGCGACGCCCAGCTCGCCTACGTCCAGGCGCTGGACGGCCTCGCGCTCTCCGATCGTCACCTCGCGTTGCTGGGCGGCCTACTCGACGGAACAGCGATGTTCGAGGGGCTGTCGGTCGACACCGAATTGCGCTGGACACTGCTGTACCGGCTGGTCAGCCGGGGCCTCGCCGGGTTCGCGGAGATCGAGTCCGAGCTGGCCAGGGACGCCACCGACGCCGGCGAGCGGCATGCCGCGTCCTGCCGCGCGGCCGTCCCCGACCCCGAGAACAAGCGCGCGGTGTGGGAGGAGATCCTCAGCGGTAAGCTGCCCAACGCGACGTTCCGCGCGACCCTGAGCGGGTTCGCCGACCCCGATCAGCGCGACCTGACCGAGCGCTTCCGTGACTCGTACTTCGCGGTGCTGGCCGACATCTGGCGGGAGTGGAGCTCGGACATGGCGCAGCGGTTCGTCGCCATCGGGTACACGATCTGCCCGGTTTCCGCAGAGACCATCACGCTCACCGACGACTACATCGCGCAGACCCAGCCGCCCGCGGCGCTGCGCCGACTGCTGGTCGAGGGCCGCGACGACGTGGCCCGCGCGCTGCGTTGCCGCGCCCGCGATGCCCTAGCCGACTGAGGACGACACGCCCGGCCCTACGGGGCCGGGGCGCGAGGCTCGTCCTGGGTTATGCCCCTGCGGCCAGCGCGACGATCTCGTCGAGGCAGCGGATGTGCTCGTGGCCGGCCGGAGCTGGGCAGTATCCGTGCGGATCCAGGTGCACGGGCCGGACACCGGCGGCGATCGCGCCCGTCACGTCGTAGCGCAGGCTGTCACCCACGTGCACGACCGTGCTGCGCTCCGCGTCGGGGATGCCCAGCGCCTCCAGGGCCACAGCGAAAATGGCCGGGTCGGGCTTGGACACGCCGACCACGGCCGAGTCGATGACGACGCCGACTTCGGTACCG
>JBEKCN010000106.1:0-7956 GCA_050014855.1 Streptosporangiaceae bacterium
CGAGCACGCTTGAGACCGTGATGACCCACCAAGCCGGTCCGCTGCCCAGGGCCACGCCGGCGAGCAGCGCCACGGCGAGGTACGCGGGCAGCACGTCGTTGATGCTGCCGTCGCTGTGGACCAAGGCGGCATAGCCCTCGACCGCCAGCGCGGCGCAGCCCGCGAGCAGCACGGGGGGCACCCGACGCGCGCCGACCAGGGCGGCGCCCGCGGCGATGCCCATCGTGGAAAGCAAGGCCGTCCAGAACCAGCCGAAGCCGCTGCCGCTCAGTGAGTGCTCGGCCATCTGCTCGAAGACGTAGTAGAGGTACCAGCCGCCGCTGGTGAGCGCGAGCACGAGCGTGCTGATGCCGAGAACCGTGGCTCCGGCCAGCGCGGCGACGCAGGCGAGCCCGCGGCGCGGGCCTGCCATCAGGGCGGCGATCACCGCCACCCCCTCGGCAAGCCCGGTCTGCTTGGTGAGGGCCGCGGCAGCCAGCAGCACCCCGACGGCGACGGCGCCGCGCGTGCCCCGCATCCACCGGGCGGCGTACAGGCCGCCAATGCTGAGCGCGAGGAAGAGCGAGTCGACCCGGCCGACGTCGAAGCACGTGTCCGTGGCCAAGTAGGTCGCGGTGAACACGCCCGCGGCACCGGTCCCGGCCGCGATGCTCCCCGTTTCGCGCTGGACCAGGCGGGCCAGCAGGGCGAAACAGGCGAGCGAGGACAGCAGCGACACCAGCCGCAGCGGGAGGTAGGAGATACCGAACATGCGCGCCGCCGCGGCCGATACGGCGAAGTAGAGCGGCGGGTAGCCGTCAGGGACGTACCCAGCGGTTGGCGCCGGATACAGCGGCTGGCCGGCCAGGATGCGATGTACCTCGACCAGCGAGTTGCCTTCCAGCCATTCGAGGGCAAACGGGTAGGTCAGCCGGCTCAGCGCGATGTACAGGTAGGCACAGATCGCGACGAGGCCAGCCAGCGCCGCGGCCACCCGCACGGCGCGCGGTGTGCTCTGCCGCCAGGGCAGCCTGGCGGGGCCCGGCCGGCCGGCGCTGCGCGGACGCGACTTGATGTCCGGACTGCTGCTGAAGGTCACGTCGTGTATTACATGCGTGCGCCCCACAGGACGGCAAGGAATTGCCGCCTTACAAACTAAGGAATTGCCGCGCGCCTTACAAACTAAGGAATTTCCGCCCCACAAACTGGTGATAATTCCCGGTTTCAGCGATCGCCGGAATTGACCGTACGTAGGCTCAGAGAATGCGAGTACTAGTGACCGGCGGTGCAGGTTTTATCGGGTCCCATGTTGTCAAGGCGCTCGCGAGCGCAGGCCATGAGGTCAGAGTGCTTGACGCGCTGCTGCCGTGCGTCCATCCAGGCGGCATCCGCTCGTTTTCCAATGATCCCGGCTTCGAGTTCGTGCATGGTGACGTCCGCGACGCGCAGACGGTCGATGATGCGCTGCGCGGCGTCAGCGCGGTCTGCCACCTGGCGGCGATGGTCGGGCTCGGCGTCGATTTCGGCGACGCGCCCCTGTACGCCGGCTGTAACGACCTCGGGACCGCGGTTCTGCTCGCCGCGATGGCCCGTGCGGGAGCCAGACGGCTCGTGCTGGCCTCATCAATGGTTGTCTACGGCGAGGGCGCCTACTCGTGCGCCGAGCACGGGCTTGCTGCGACGCCGCCGCCGCGACACGCCGCTGACCTCGACGCGGGCAGGTTCGAGCCACGCTGCGAGCGCTGCGGCGAGACCCTGTCATCGGAGCTGGTGCCCGAGGATGCACCGCTCGGGCCGCGCAACGTCTACGCGGCGACCAAGGTCGCGCAGGAACACCTCACCGGTTCCTGGGCCAGGGCGACAGCGGGTCAGGCGGTGGCGCTGCGCTATCACAACGTGTACGGCCCGGGGATGCCGCGCGACACGCCGTACGCAGGGGTGGCGTCGTTCTTCCGCTCTGCCCTGGCGGCTGGCCGCGCGCCGCGGGTCTTCGAGGACGGAGCGCAGCGACGGGACTTCGTCCACGTCCGCGATGTCGCCGACGCCACCGTCGCCGCACTTGACGCGCTGACGGGCACAGGTGTCCCCGGCGGGCCAGGCGTCCTGCGCGCCTACAACGTCGGCAGTGGCACCCCGCGTACCGTGGGCCAGCTGGCGTCAGCGCTGGCCGACGCCTATGGCGGCCCAGACCCCGTGACTACCGGCGATTACCGGCTCGGCGACGTCCGGCACGTCACCGCGTCCAGCGCATCTGGCGGGAACTGCAGTGGCGGGCGACCGTGCCGTTCGCCGAGGGGATCGCGCAGTTCGCCGCGGCGCCGGCCGACCGCGTGCCGGCCTGACGGGCAGGCGATTCAGGAGCAGGCGGGCAGCCTCATCTCAAAGCAGCAGCCGGCCTCGGTGTTCACGACACGGACGCTGCCCCGGTGGGCTTCGACGACACCGCGCACGATCGCGAGGCCGAGGCCGGCGCCGCTTTCGGGCGCGGGGCTGCGAGCGTCGGTGCCGCTCCAGGCCAGGTCAAAGACATAAGGAAGGTCGGCTTCCGGGATGCCGCCGCAGCTGTCGGCGACCGCCAGCAGGGCGTCGCCGTCCTCCGGCCTCGCCTCGACGTACACGCGACCCCCCGGCGGGGTGTGCCGGATGGCATTGGCCAGCAGGTTAGTGAGCGCGCGGGACAGCTCGCGCGGGTCGGCGTGGACGGCGAGCTGCCTGGTCGCGCTGCCATCCAGCTGTACACCACGGTCCCGCGCCAGCGCCTCCGTGCTTGCGAGCACGTCGCTAACCAGGTCATCCAGGCCGATCTGGTCCGACGACAGCTGCAGGGTGCCCGAATGGATGCGGGACAGCTCGAACAGGTCATCGACCATGGTGGCCAGCCGTTCGGCATCGGCCCGGATCTGCTTGTGGTAACGCGGCGGATCGGCGGCCAGGCCGTCCTCAAGCGCCTCGGCCATCGCGCGCAGCCCGGCCAGCGGGGTGCGCAGGTCATGGGAGACCCACGCCACCAGCTGCCGCCGGGCCTGCTCAAGCGCTCGCTCCCGCGCGCGGGATTTCGCGAGCTTCGCGCTGGTGTCCGTCAGTTCCCGGGACAGGGCCGCGAACTCCGCCGTCAGCGGCAGCACCGGAGGCTGGAACTGGCCCTCACCGTCGCCGAGCGACCGCGCTGCCTGCCGCAGGGCCGCGCTGCCGGACTCGACCTGCCGCCCGAGCAGCCAGCTGAAGGTGAACGCTACGATTCCGGCCACGATGCACACCATCACGACGACGCCGAGATCATGCTGGGACAGGAACATCGCCTCGGCGCTGCCGAGCGTGCCGGCCACGATCGCGAGCACGGGCACGGCCCCGCTCGCCTGGATGGACAGGCGGAGCGACGCCTGCCGTAGCAGCCGGACGACGCCCATTCCGGCCAGGCCCACGGCGGCGGTGCTGCCCGCCGCGATCAGGACGATCTGGATCTGGTCGTTCATGACAGGTTCGCCTCCCAGCGGTATCCGACGCCCCAGACCGTCTGGAGCTGGGCCGGCGAGGCGGGCTCCGGCTCGACTTTGTCGCGCAGCCGGCGTACGTACACGGTGATGGTCGACAGGTCGCCGAACGACCAGCCCCATACCTGCTCAAGCAGCTCAGCGCGGGTGAACGCGCGGCCAGGATGGGAGACGAAGAAGGCGAGCAGGTCGAACTCACGCACGGTCAACTCCAGTTCCCGGCCGTCGCTGCGGGCGCGCCGGGCCGGCACGTCGACCTCCAGCCGTCCCGAGCGCACGGGCTGCGGCGTGGCCGCTGCCGCTGTGCCGGCCGTCCGGGCCCGGCGGAGGACGGCCTGCACACGCAGGGTCAGCTCCCGGGGGCTGAACGGCTTGGTCACGTAGTCGTCGGCACCGTTCTCAAGCCCCAGCACTCGGTCGCTCTCCTCGCCGAGCGCGGTCAGCATGATCACCGGCAGTGGCCCCTGTGCGTCCTGCCCCTCGCGCAAGCGCCGGCAGACCTCCAGGCCGCCGATTCCCGGCAGCATCAGGTCGAGGACGACCAGATCGGGCCGCCACGTCGCGGCGATCTCCAGTGCGGTATGCCCGTCCACAGCGTGCCGGGTGTCGAGCCCGGCGTGGCGCAGGTAGCCCACGACGACCTCGGCCACGGTCAGGTCATCTTCGACAACGAGAATGCGAGCGTCCACGAGCCGAGTCTAAGAACGCCTGACCGCATCAGGAACAGGCAAGCGCTCATTTCGGCATTATATCGAGATATTTCTTCGGTTTGTCATAAATTCCTTGCCCGGCAAAGGAGAAACTGCGCCCGGCTCCCGAGGATTGAGTTCTCCATTTTGTAAGGCCCTAGGGCCAATGCCAGCCCACGCTTTGTAATAACGTCGCTACCGTGATCGTTGACGTGATCTTGCCGTGCCTGAACGAGGCGTCGGCATTGCCTTGGATTCTTGACCGGATGCCAGCCAATTTTCGGCCGATTGTCGTCGACAACTGCTCCACCGACGGGTCGGGCGAGGTCGCGAGGTCGCTCGGCGCGACGGTCGTGCCCGAACCAACCCGGGGCTTCGGGGCAGCGGCCCAGGCCGGCCTGCTGGCGGCGACCGCCGACCTGGTGTGCTTCTGCGACTGTGACGGCAGCCTTGACCCGGGGCAGTTTCCCCTCCTGACCCGGCCCCTGCTAGCTGGCCAGGCCGACCTGGTCCTCGGCTGCCGCCGGACGCAACAGCGAAACGCCTGGCCGCTGCTGGGGCGGCTGGCCAACTGGGAACTGGCACGGCGGGTCCGCCGCCGTACCGGACTGGGGATCCGTGACCTGGGACCGATGCGGGCGGCAGGCCGGGAGGCGCTGCTCAGCCTGAACCTCGCCGACCGGCGGTTCGGATACCCGCTGGAGATGGTCATGAACGCGGCAGCCGCCGGCTGGCGAGTGTCTGAGGTTGAGGTGACCTACCTGCCACGTATCGGAAAGTCCAAGGTGACCGGCACGGTGGGAGGCTGCGTACGCACCGTGCGGGACATGAGTCAGGTGCTCGCCCGATGACCGCCTCGGCACCGGAATCGGCTACCACCCTGCTCGTCATCGCCAAGCAGCCAGTCCCCGGCCGGGTCAAGACCCGGCTGGTGCCGCCGTGCACGCACGAGCAGGCCGCCGCACTGGCCGAGGCCGCGCTCGCCGACACGCTGCACACCGTGCTTACGGTGCCAGCCCGGCGGCGAGTCCTGGTGCTGGACGGCAGGCCGGGCCCGTGGCTGCCCCCCGGGTTCGACATCGTGCCCCAGTGCGGCGGCCCGCTCGACGAACGCCTCGCCGGGGCCTTCGCTGCGGTCCGCGGTCCGGCGCTGCTCATCGGCATGGACACGCCGCAGGTGGCCCCAGGCCTGCTCACGGTGGACTGGCAGGCGGCCGACGCCGTGTTCGGCCCGGCCGCCGACGGCGGGTTCTGGGCGCTCGGCCTGCGCGTGCCGGATCCCGCCATCCTGCGCGGCGTCCCCATGTCGACCCCGAGCACCGGAGTCATCCAGCGGGGTCGGCTGCACGCGGCCGCGTTGCGCGTCGCCGACCTGCCGCGGCTGCGCGACGTGGACACGGCGGCCGATGCCGTGGCCGTCGCCCGTCAGGCGCCGCGGAGCCGCTTCGCGGCGCGGGCACGGGAGCTCGCCACGGTCCTGAGCGGGGCCAGCAGCGTCCTCGGTGAAACGGCATGATGGCCGGGGCGATCGCCCTGTACGAAGAGGCGCTGCGCGAGCCGGCCGCGGTGCTGTTCCTGCGGACGGCTGACGGTCGCGCGCTGCCACTCCAGATGTCCCGGTGGTGCGGGCGGCCTGATGCCGCCGACGAGGAACTGCTCCGACATTGTCGCGGTCCGGTCCTGGACGTGGGCTGCGGCCCTGGGCGGCTGACCGTGGCGCTGACCGAGCGGGGAATTCCAGCGCTGGGCGTGGACATCTCGCGGGCCGCTGTGGCTCAAGTGTGCCAGGCAGGAGCGGCCGCCCTGCACCGCTCGGTGTTCGACCCGCTGCCTGGGCAGGGCCGCTGGGCTACCGTGCTGCTCGCGGACGGCAATATTGGCATCGGCGGCCTGCCTGCCCGGCTGCTCTACCGCTGTGCCCAGTTGCTGGCGCCGGGCGGCCAGCTCCTGGTCGAAGCAGAGCCCGGAGACGTCGACGAGGAGCTGACCGCATGGTTCGAACATCCTGACGGCCGGCGCGGCCCGGTTTTCCCCTGGGCCCTAATGGGCACGGCTGCCCTGCTGCGGGCCGCTACGAATGTCGGCCTGCACGTCAGGGGGCAATGGCGGCACAAGGACCGCGCGTTCGTCTGTGCGGCCAGGCGATCTTCGACGCACGTGGTAAGACCCGCGGGGGCGACCGCAAGGCTCATACCGGGGTCGAGGCGTCGCTGACGTCCCAGATGGATCCGGAGTCGTCCCCGGCCAGGTGCGCGATCAGCCGCCCGGTACACCGACCTCGGCTACGGCTACTACCAGGCCCGCCTCGACACCGACCGAAAGGGCCGCGTAAAACGGGCCGGTCAGAAAACGCCGACGCTTGCCCGCAAGCGCGTCGTTAAGCTGCCGCGAGGTCGTCATCGGGTCGGGCGACACGGCCGGGTCTCCTGATTGATTGAGTTCACGAGCGGTCAGCTGGGCGACTCCGCCTGGGCAGGTTTGGCCATTCGCCTTCGGCGCGGTAGCGTCCTGGGCCTTGCCCGGGGCTGCCGAATCAGGCCACGGTCTGCAGCGCTTTCATGATCATGTCGGTGACCGCATGGGGCGGGAAGATCATGATCACGTGCGATCCCTCGACCTCGGCAATCTCGGCCTTGGCGCGCTTGGCCATGGAAAGCACCACATCGGCACCGGCCGCCTTGTCGCCGGTCGCGACGACGGCCCAGGCGGGAAGCTTTTTCCATGCCGGTGGACCGTTCTTCTCACCGAAGGCGGCGGCCGCGACGGGCCTTTGCGCGGCGGCCGCGACGGCAGCGTCCTTTTCCGAAAGATCACCGGCGAAGGCGTCATGGAACGACGCCGGGTCGATGGAAAACTCGGCGGCCGTCTCGGCGCCTGATCCGGTCGGATAGTTCGACGGGCGGATGGCGGCGTTCAGGACGCTGTCCGTGGATCCCGCTTCGATGTCCTGCAGGGCCTCGCCCTCGTCGGGGGCAAACGCGGCCACATAAACCAGGCCGACTACATTGACTGCGTCCGTGGCGGCGTTCGTGATGATGGCGCCTCAATAGGAGTGGCCGACAGCCAGGACCCGTCCCGGGATCTGGCTGAACACGCTCGCGACGTATCCAGAATCAGCGGTTATGCCGCACAGCGGATTGACGATGGCCCGGACCGGGACGTTGGCAGCTTGCAGTCGTTCTACGACGCCGCTCCAGCCGGTGCGTCGGCGAACGCGCCGTGAACCAGGACGACAGTCACCGGTCCGGTGGCGGAGGTCGTATCAGTCATGGTCATTCCTTTCTCCGGTGGGCGGCAGCGCGTATCCGGTGGGCGGCAGCGCGGCGACCGGGTTGCGTCATCCGCCCGGCACTTCGGGGGTCAGGCCCTGATAAGGGCGGCGCGGGAGCGCCTGCTGGCTCGGCTAGTGGCATCGAGCGACGGTGCATCGGCGGTTCCACTCAGGCCGAAAGTGCGGCTTTACTCAGCCGGAAACGGCGACTTGCAAGCAGGGGATCAAGAGCTCGACCGCGGACGCGACCGTGCCCGTTACGTGCCCGTAGGCACGGCCGATCATGGTAACCCGCGGGCACTCACGGGGACGTTGCCGCTCTGCAGCAGGTCAGCGTCCCCGCAGGTGATCGATGGGCACCGGCAGTGACTTCCCAAGCTGATAGTGCGGGTTCGATTCCCGTCACCCGCTCCACAGTCGAAGGCCCAGGTAAGGACGTCAGTCCCGAGCCTGGGCCTTGGTCGTTCCGGGGCAGTGACAGGTCCTCCGGGCCATTAGCGGGCCATTAACCCGCAGGGACCAGCGC
>JBEKCN010000107.1:0-7955 GCA_050014855.1 Streptosporangiaceae bacterium
GTCCGGGGGGTCGTCCCCCCGGGCCAGCACTGCGGGCCCCGGCGAAGGTGGCAAAGCCACCGAGCAGCATCAGCCGCTCAGCGGCGAAGCCGCCGTCCGGGGGGTCCGGGGGGTCGTCCCCCCGGGCCAGCACTGCGGGCCCCCGGCGAAGGTGGCAAAGCCACCGAGCAGCATCAGCCGCCTCGGCTCCCCCTCTGTCGTTAAGGCTCACCGCGTTAACTTCAGAGATGCCTGTCCCGTCCGGTCCTGGCGCCTGAGAGGTTGCGGGGAACTTGCCCCTTCGGCGCCCCGCGCTGGCCGCGCGAGGACTCTCCCGGACGGTGTCACTGGCAGCTAAGAGTCTACCCGGGAGCCGCGTTTCTTATCGGCGCCCGTTTTCCGCATTGAGTTTTAACGTCGGGCTGGATCGGGGGCGGCTGAGCCGCCTTGGGTCCCCTGTGACGCTGGAGGTAGCCCGACCGAGGCGCCGATGCTTACGGGTAGCATTTTCAGTGAATAGCCCTGACCACGCCCCCGTAAGTCGGGGTGTCGCTGATGTGACGCCGGTTACGGCGCGAAAAATAACTCAGCAGTCACAGCAGCACCAGGGGCACCTATTAATGGGTCAAACCACAGCGCGCGCGGAGGCGGTGGTGACCGGTGCGGGGGCGGGCCGATCGTAGGCGGCGGCGCAGCCGGGCTCATCTGTCATCCGGGTTACCGGGCAGGAGCCAGGTGGGACCGGCGCTTGCGCAGGAACCTCAAAACTCAACTCCGCAGCATGTGCGGAAAACCGGCGTTCTTGATACAGGCCGGCACTAGCCGGTTCGCTGCTGGCGCCGCCGGGAAAGCTCGTCCTGGCCCACGGTGAGCAGGCCGTCCTCGGCGCGGACAGCGGGCAGTTCAGCGAGGTTACCTTCGACCTCCTGCCACACCCGGCCGAGCGCGATGCCGAAAACACCCTGGCCGCCTTGCAGGAGATCCACCACCTCATCGGGTGACGTGCACTCGTACACGCTGATCCCGTCGCTCATGAGCGTGACCTCGGCCAGATCGCCGGTGCCCCGGTCGCGCAGGTGGTGCACGGCGGCGCGGATCTGCTGGAGCGAGATGCCGGTGTCGAGAAGTCGTTTGACGACCTTCAGGACGAGGATGTCGCGGAAGCCGTACAGGCGCTGGGAGCCGGAACCGTGCGCCCCGCGGACACTCGGCTCGACCAGGCCGGTACGCGCCCAGTAGTCCAGCTGGCGGTAGGTGATGCCGGCGGCCGCGCAGGCGGTGGGGCCCCGGTAACCGGTGTTCGGGTCGTCGGTGGCGGGCTCGGTGGGGCTGGGTTCAGCGTTCATGCCGTCCTGGCCAGCTCCGTCCTGATCGGTCCCGCCCAGGCCAGCACCGTGCTGGCCAGCGGGTCCAGCCGCTGCGTCGTCGAACAGCGTGCCCTGTTCCTCGGCGTGAGGGACTTCCGGCTGGCTATCATCAGCCGGCCTGTCACCATCCGGGGATCGCGTGCCCCTGGTTCCCGCCACGCCCACCTCCATCGCGAGCTGACCTCCCCGGGTACTCGCTTCGAACCGTAAGCCGACCGGCTCATGGCGTCAACGATCCCGTACGGCGCGTCGCGACATTCCGTTTAAATCAGGCATGCGGCCCGTCTGCGCCCGTCACTGACTGTATACCTCAGCCTCGCCACCTGGGGTAAGAGAGTCTCCCGCGGCGAGCTTTCGTATACGTACAGTAACCATTCAGGTAGCTCGGCCAAAGTCCTCGGGCGAGATGGTGTCCAGAAACTCCCGGAACTTCTCGACCTCGTCCTCCTGCTCGTCAGGGATGGCTACCCCGGCCTCGTCCAGAATCTCCTCGGCGGCGAAGATCGAGGCACCGGTGCGCAGCGCCAGCGCGATCGAGTCCGAAGGCCGGGCGCTGACCTCCGCGCCGTTCGAGAACACCAGGTCGGCGTAGAAGATCCCGTCCCGCAGCGCGGTGATGTTGACCGTGCGCAGCTGGACGTTCAGCACATCGAGTACGTCACGGAAAAGATCATGCGTCAGCGGCCGTGGCGACACCATGCCCTGCTGGGCGAACGCGATGGCCGTCGCCTCGACGGCGCCGATCCAGATGGGCAAGTACCGGTCACCCTGCGTCTCCTTGAGCAAGACGATAGGGCTGTTCGACGGCATTTCGACCCGGACGCCGACGACCTCCATCTGCCGCACTACAGCTCCATCCCACGTGCGATTGGCACACCATCGCTGGCCGGCCACTCCCTTTGTCAAGGTACCCGCTATCGGCCCGACGCGGAGCGCAACCCGCCCCCTGCCTCATCGGCACGGTGTCCTGAGGCGGAGCGCAACCCGCCCCCTGGGCTTTCAACCGGGGCGGGCGAGACGGCGGGCGGGGCCGCGACCGCTCCGGCCAGGCCCGCCTCGTCCAGCGCGGATTCGACCAGGGCGGCGTGCAGCCAGAGGGTCAGTGTCGCGATTTGCCAGGCGTCACGTGCGGCGGAGGCCCGCACTCCGGGCCCGTGCTGCCGCAACTGCGGGGAAACGAGCTGTTCGACCAGCGAGACGTCCCGGTCGGCCGAGGCTTTCACACCGCGCAGATGCCGGGCGCCAACGCCGAACCTGGCCAGCGCCGCGGCGGCCCGCGCCACCTCGAGCGCGTCCCTCCCGTAGTGCCGCCCGGACCGCCGGATCAGGCCGTAGTCTTCCAGTTCGGCCAGGCTGTCGCCGTCGATCCCGGCCGTCTCCAGCAGTTCGGCGCGGGTCAGCGGGGAACCGTCACGGCCGACGCCGCGCCGGGACGCCTCGTCGGCCGCTGCCGCCCCGGCGAGCGAGGCGGCGAGAGTGGGCCGGGCACTGGTCTGCGCGGACGCGTCAATGGCGTCGAGGCGCTCCTTGATGACCCGCAGCGGCAGGTACTCGTCCCGCTGTGCGGTCAGGACGTACCGGAGCCGCTCGACGTCGGCTAGGGCGAACTGCCGGTATCCCGACCGCGACCGGGCCGGCTCGATCAGGCCCTCGGCCTCCAGGAAGCGGATCTTGGAGGTGCTGATGTCCGGGAACTCAGCCCGCAGCCGGGCGAGAACCCCGCCGATCCCGAAGGAGGCAGGCTCGCGCGATGAGTTCATGCCGCGTTTCCCGCTCGCGTCCGGGGCCCCGCCCGCCTCCCCATTCCCGCTTCGCCGCGCCCCGCCCGCTCGCTCATGCGTAGTCCTGTGCGCCTCCGCCGCGCCGCTGTCCCTGGAGGCGCGGGTGCGTCATGAAGATGAGCCGGAACTTTCCGATCTGCACCTCGTCCCCGCTGAACAGCTCCGTCTCCTCGATCCGGTCCCGGTTGACGTAGGTGCCGTTCAGGCTGCCGACGTCCCGGACACTGAACCGGGCGCCCATCCGGTAGAACTCCGCGTGGCGGCGGGAGACCGTCACGTCGTCAAGGAAGATGTCGCTGTCCGGGTGCCGCCCGGCCGTGGTCAGCTCGCTGTCGAGCAGGAACCGGCTGCCCGCGTTGGGGCCGCGGTGCACCACCAGCAGCGCGGTGTCGGCCGGCAGCGCCTCCAGCATGGCTGGATCGGCGAGCGGCTCGTCGTTCAGTTCGGCGTCGAGCGCCTCGGCGCGGGCCAGCGAGATTGTCGAGGTGGTCTCCCCCGAGCGCTCGGCCGATCCCCGCATCAGGGGGGTGCCACAGTTCGAGCAGAAGCGTGCGTCATCCGGATTCGGGCGACCGCACTGTGTGCAGTAGACACTGGCCATTGCTCCGCCAGGCCTCCCCTCCATGGGCCAGTCCCACTCGGCGGCGGGCCCGTCCGGGCCCGGTCCCTGCGCATACGGCGCGGGTTCGTGGGATGAGGGTGACCACGTTACCGGGGCGGGGGTGTGCCGGTCCATGCGCCACGCGAGCAGCCGCCGCCAGCCCTTGACCGGCTGCCCGCCACTGCCACCGGAGGGCGCCCCATCCGGGGACCACTCGCTGCCCTCGGCGCGACGTCTACGCCACACCGCCGCTCCTCCTCCGCCATGCCGCCGCCCGGCCGGAACACGCCAGCCCGGAACTCGCCACTGGGACTACGAGCCTTTTGGCGGCTCTCGCCCCGTAATGTGGCTGATTGTCTCACGGCTGTTCGAATTCTCGACATGGCGTACCTAGTTAGGCCCCCACCATAGCGCGGCTTGTGCCAGCAGATGACCAATCGCGGCGGTCACCCCCAGCCATCCGCTAGCAGCCCCGTTGACCTATTGGCCAGCCCGCTCCACGATGGTGGCCCACTCGTCCAGCAGCAGCTGCGCGCCGTCGGCGTCGGTGCCCTCGGCCCACAGATGGGTCACGGCGTCAGCCCGATCCGGCAGCACGAGCGCCCAGCCCCGGTCGGGCTCCACCACGCGCACCCCGTCGGTGGTGTCCAGCTCGCGGCTGCCCGCGGCTTCTACCACGGTCCGCATGACGCTGCCCTTGGCCGCCCAGGGCGTCGGCATGGACCGCCTGAGCAGGTAGGCGTCCGGGATCCGGGCGTCGATCTGGCTGAGCGTGAGCCGGGTCCGCGCGACCAGGCCGATCAGCCGGGCGAACGTCGCGATCCCGTCGACAGTCCGGGTGAACTCAGGCACGACGAAGCCGCCCCGTCCGTCCGCGGCGAAGATCACGTCGTCTTCCGCCGCTGCCTCGGTCAGCGCATCCATTGAGGTGGGCGTCCAGTTCACCTGGACCCCGTGGAACCGGCAGACCTGCTCTGCGACGCGGGTGGTGGTCACCGGCAGCGCGACCCGGCCGGTCTTGCGCTCGGCGGCCACCAGGTCCAGCGCGACGAGCAGGGCCCGCTCGTCGCTGACCACCTCGCCCTTCTCGTCCACGATCCGGATCCGCTCGCCGACCGGGTCGAACCGCACCCCGAACGAGGCCCGGGACGAGGACACCACCTCCGACAGGCGCTGCAGGCCCGCGCGCTGCTGGGCGACGGTCTCGGTCGGTGACACCTCATCCAGCCGGTTGTTGACGGTGAGCACGTCCACGCCAATCCGGCCGAGCAGGCTGGGCAGGACCAGCGAGGTGGTGCCACCCGCGCAGTCGGCGACCACCTTCAGCCCGGTCTCGCGGACCGCGGACATGTCCACGCAGCGCAGCAGTTCGCGGCTGTACCACTCGATGACGCGGGGCGGGTAGGTGAGCTCGGCGATCTCGCCCGGGAACGCCCGCCGGTACTCCTGCCGGGAGAAGACCCGCTCCAGCTTGCGCTGGGCGGCCTGGGACAGCTCCGCGCCGCGCTCGTCGAGGAAGAGGATGTCGATGGACTGGGCGTCACCCGGCGTGGTCCGCAACGCGATCCCGCCGCTGTAGTCGCTGCGCTCAGTCTCGAAGCGGGCCACCGGCAGCGGCTGCGCCTCCAGGTCGACGACGTTGATGGCGCTGGCGTTAAGCGCGCCCTGGACGGCGCGCTTAAACGTCCGCGCGGCCCGCGACACGTCGCGGGACGTCGTCACGGTCGAGCCCTTGTGCAGCGTGGTGGCGTACGCGCTGGCCAGCCGGACGCACAGTTCCGGGGTCACCTCGACGTTGATCAGGCCGGATACACCGCGCGGGCCGAACAGGGTCCGGCTGCCGCGGGACTCCCAGATGACGCTGTTGTTGACGACCGCGCCGGCCTCGATCGTCTTGAACGGGTACACCTTGACCCCGGCGGACAGGTAGGCCTCCGGCTCGATGACGCACTCGTCCCCCACGACGGCGGACTCCTCGATCCGGGCTAGCCGCATGACGTCGGTGTTCTTGCCGATCACGCAGCCGCGCAGGGTCGCGCCCTGGCCCACGTACACGTTGTTGTGCACGACGGCCCGGTGCAGGAACGCGCCCTCCTTGACCACCACGTTGCTGCCGATCACCGTGTACTCGCGCAGGTGCGCCCCGGCTTCGACCTTGGCGTAGTCCCCGATGCACAGCGGGCCGGTGAGCACGGCCTCCGGGTCGACCTCGGCGCCCTCGGCGACCCACACGCCAGGTGAGACCTCGAACCCGTCGATGTCGGCGTTGACCCGCCGGGCCAGCACATCGGCCTGCGCCTTGAGGTAGCTCTCAAGGTTGCCGACGTCTTCCCAGTACCCGTCCGAGATGTACCCGAACAGCGGCGCGCCGCGCTTGAGCAGGCTCGGGAAGACGTCCCCGGACCAGTCGACCGACTCCCCCGCCATCACCTCGGCCAGCACCTCGGGCTCCATGACGTAGATGCCGGTATTCACGGTGTCCGAGAAGACCTGCCCCCAGGTCGGTTTCTCCAGGAACCGCTGGATCCGGCCGTCCTCGTCGGCGATGACGATGCCGAACTCCAGCGGGTCGGGCACCCGGGTCAGCCCGACGGTGACGAGCGCGCCCTGCTCCTTGTGGAACCGGACCATGGCGGTCAGGTCGATGTCGGTGAGGGCGTCGCCGGAGATGACCACGAACGGGTCGTCACGCAGGGCGTCCTCGGCGTTCTTCACGCTGCCCGCGGTGCCGAGCGGCATCTCCTCGGTCGCGTACTGCAGGTTCATGCCAAAGTCCTCGCCGTCCGCGAAGTAGTTGCGGACCAGCGCGGCCAGGAACTGGACGGTGACGACAGTGTCGGAGAACCCGTGCCGCTTCAGCAGCCGCAGGACGTGCTCCATGATCGGCCGGTTGGCCACAGGAAGCAGGGGCTTGGGCTGGTTGGCGGTCATCGGACGCAGCCGCGTCCCTTCTCCGCCCGCCATCACGACGGCCTTCAACGCTTACGGCGCTCCCTCCGGGATACCTTCTACGCTAATCGGTGGCCCTGTCGTCGGTGTTCAGCTGGTGGGGGCCTGACCGGGAGCGAGCCGCCCGGTCAGCAGAGCTCGGGTCTGGGTGAGGTAGAGCGCCGCCGCCCACCAGTACAGCGCCGCGCCCCAGACCGCGAACGCCCAGCCGATAATGCGGGCGATCTCGGCCCAGGTCCCGGCGTACGTCCCGAGGAGGAGCAGCGGAAACGCATATAGCAGGCAAAGCGTAGCTGTTTTCCCGGCAAAACTAACCTGCAGTGTGCCGAATCCCATTCGCCGTTTGAGCAGTCCCAGGGCACCGGCCACGACGAGCTCGCGGACCACGAGCAGCGCGAACAGCCACCACGGGATGATCCCGCGAACGGCCAGGGCGACGAGGGTGGCGGCGATGTAGAGCCGGTCGGCGGCCGGGTCGAGCGCCTCGCCGAGCCGGCTCTGCTGGTTCAGGGCGCGGGCGAGCTTCCCGTCGAGCCAGTCCGTGGCGGCGGACGCGATCAGCAGGGCTACGGCCCAGGCGTCGGCGTGCGGGCCGAGGACGAGCCAGAGGAACACGGGCACCCCGACCAGCCGCGCCACGCTGAGGGCGTTCGGGATGGTGACCACGCGGTCCAGGGCAGCGTCGTCATCTGCCGCGGGAACGCCGGCGTGGACGGGGCTGTCCCCGCTGCCGGAATCCCTCCCGCCGATCTGGTCCACGCCGTGACCCTACCTGGCGTCACGGCCACCTCCCGGTACCGGACCGGAAATCCTTGTCACGGTCGCCGGGGGCGAGCAGCGTTCACACCATTTTCGGGCCCTGGCGGATGGGGCTCTGCGGGCCGGTAGCAGGCGATCCGGAAGGCGGCGGTCACGGTGATCGGCTCGGTGCGGGCGGCCAGGCGGCCGCCGCCGTCCGGCCCGGCGTGCCGGGCGGACGGCCCCATCCCGGCCAGGGCCCGCGCCTCGGCCCGGGTCAGCCGCAGCCCGAGGCTGAGCTCCTGGTCGCGGGCCAGGGTGAAGTCGGCGCCCAGCGAGGCGGCCAGCCGCTCATCCTTGCGCTCGTCGACGGCCAGCAGGCCGGCCGGCCCGGTCAGCTCGGCCAGGTGCCCCGGGCCCGGCGTGACGACGATCAGCGCGCCGTCGTCCCGCAGCACCCGGCGGAACTCCGCGGCGTTGCGCGGCGCGAAGACGTCGAGGACCAGGGACATCACGGCGTCCCGGACCGGGAATGGCCGC
>JBEKCN010000108.1:0-7945 GCA_050014855.1 Streptosporangiaceae bacterium
GGGCTGGCTAAGAACGTCCACGTCATGTGGACGATGGAGGCCGCCATCCAGGTGCGCGGCGGGCAGTTCACCGACGCCCAGGGCCAGCCCCGCGAGCCCGAGCTGCTGGACGAGGCCACGCTGATGGAGGCCGCCAGTCCCGCTGCCAGTCCCGCTGCGCGCTCGGCACCGTCCGCTGCAACCAGCTCAGCGACACCGTCCGCTGCGAATCCGATGACTCTCCTTCAGCGGATGGGTGCATCGGCCTTTCCTGGCGAAGTGACCAGCGATAGCTACGGTGATCTTTCTGCGTCCGGGTACTTCGGTGAGCAGGCGGACCTCATCAGCGTTACCACCACACCGAACGGCACCACCGGCCAGCAGGCAGCCACCCGAGCAAACGTCGCAACAGTAGTCGGCGAGCAGACCGTTATCATCGGGGGTAATTTCTATATCATGGTGCAACCCCAGCACGAGAATGACGGTGCTGCAGACCCAGGCCAAGTGAAGGCCGGGAACAGACACGGCCCTCGGCGCTTCCTCCCCGCCCCGGGGGCGGTTGGCGTACCGGTGACCAGGGTCAGAACGGCCCATGCGCGGCCCTGAGCCCAAGCCCCAGCCGCCAGGAGCGCCCGGCCGGTATCAGTTTGCCCCGTGGCTCCGCCCGGCAGCAGAAAGCCTTACAGGCCCGCTGACCAGCTCGTATGTGCCGTATCTCACTGAGTGTGACGGGAATAGCGCGGTGCGCCCATGGGTTACCGAGGGTAACTGGGCCGCGACAGACGGCTTGGTGATGGAGCGCGCGAAGGCGCTCCGGAGGAATCATGCCGAATCTTCTGTTCATCTCGGTCAACCAGACATTCCGCGAGGACATGGACCTCGCCCAGCTTGAGGCCTGCGCGGCGGGAAACTGGGACATTACCGTCGCGAAGGCGAGCGCCTGTGAGCGGGTCGTCGCGGTCAAGGAGGGGTGGCCGCTCGGTGCCTGGCGGCTGCGGGGCGCGTTCGTAAGCGACTGCGTCGTCCGGCAGTAGCAACCTCAAGCGCTATCATGGGATATCGCTGGGAGGTGGGCATGACCGACATGCTGATCCGTGATGTACCCGATGATGTCATCGCTGCGGTGGATGCCCGGGCGGCCCGTCTGGGCCTGTCCCGCAGCGAGTACGTTCGCCGCCGGCTGGCCCAGGATGCCGCCGCGGCCGGGTCTGCGGTGAGCACCGGGGACCTAGCCAGGTTCGCCGAAGTGTTCAGTGACCTGGCCGATCCTGATGTGATGTCGCAAGCGTGGCGGTGACGAACTGGCTGATTGACAAGTCAGCGCTCGTCCGCCTGGCCGCCAGCAGCAACGCCGCGGAGTGGGCGGCGCGGATCCAGCGGGGGGTGGTCCGGATCACCACTGTCACCCGCCTGGAAGTCGGCTATTCGGCCCGCGCGGGCGCGGATCTGCGCGCCAGCCTGGGGCGGCCGCCGCTGGCCGCCATGCCCGTCGAGTACCTGACGCCGACGATCGAGGACCGCGCGGTCGAAGTCCTCACGTTGCTCGCTGACCGCGGTCAGCACCGGGCCCCGTCGATCCCTGACTTGCTCATTGCCGCAGCGGCTGAGCTGGCCGACCTGACTGTCCTGCACGTGGATAAGGATTTCGAGATCATCGCGGCCATTACCGGCCAGCCCCTCGAACGCCTGGATATCGCCTGATCCGTCGCTCAGACGTAGGCATAGGGACCCCGTGCAAAGACAGCAGAAGGCCACGACCGTATGAGCTGCTGGCAGCACTGATTCAAATTTCATGAACCGCGCTTCGGACCGGAGCGCTTCCGGTGCGAACTGCCGGTCCAGCAGTTCAGCGGCGTGACCGCAGCGGGACGCACTCCGGCCCCGCCCGGCCGCGGATGCGGCGCAGCCGCCGCGGCCCAGGGTCGACCACGTACCGCTCGTTCGCGGCGAGCAGCAGCGGCAGGTCGGTCACGCTGTCGGTATAGGCGTACGCCACCGGGATGCTGATCCCCGCGGCGGCGAGGCGGCGCACCTTCTGCACGCCGAACGAGAAGCCGCGCGTCGAGGTGGGCAGGGCGTTCCACATGCCGCACTCCCGGGACGGCCGCACGAACCGCCGTCCCTGCTGCAGGCGGGCCGCCACGATCTCGACCGCGTCCAGCCCGAGCACGCGGCAGATCGCCTCGGCCAGCCAGTCGGCGCAGCCGGTGGCGATGACCACGCGGTGGCCGGCGTCGAGGTGGGCGTGCAGGCGGTCCAGGACGACCGATATCTGGTTGCCCTCAGCGGCGTGCCTGGCCGCGAACTCTTCCGCCTGGGCCTGGATCCGCCCCGGCGGCGCGCCGACCGTGGCGATCCCCAGCAGCACGGTGATCGCGTGCCGCCGGGCGAACGGGACAAAGAAAAACGGCCCGAGAACCGGGGCCGCCAGCAGCGCCGCCACGGCGCGCGGTGGGCTGCGCAAGATCAGCCCGCGGACGAACTCGGCGGTTGTATCACCGCGCAGCAGGGTCCCGTCGAGGTCGAACACCGCGACCGGCTCGGGCAGCGGCGGGCCAGCAGCGTTCGTCGCCATGCACTCTCCCCTCGTCCCGCTGGCAGCATAAGCCGCAAAGCGGGCACCCTCAGCGGGGGGTGAGGCCGAGCAGCAGGCTGTCTACGACGTGCTCCGCGAAGTCCTCGCTGTGCGCCACCGTGCCATACTTGCCGCGCGACATCGCGGCACCGGTCAGCGTGAGCATCGCGATCTCTACGTCGAGGTCCGGCCGGAGCTGGCCGCTGGCCATGCCGCTCCGCAGCACGGAGCGGATCACGTCGCGCCGCGGCTCGACGACCGTCTCGGCGTAGCGCGCCATCAGCCGGGGGTACTTCTCCCCCTCGCCGAGCAGCAGCGTGTACTGGCGGGTCCGCCGCGGATCGGCGGCGTCCTGGGCCATCACCGTGACCAGGGCGATCAGATCGGCACGGACCGAGCTGCCGTCCGTCTCGGGCAGCGGGCTCTTCATTGACCCCAGCGCGGCCAGCAGCAGGTCTTCCTTGTTGTGCCAGCGCCGGTACACGGTCGCCTTACCGACCCCGGCCCGCGCGGCTACTTCCTCGACGCAGAGGCCCTCGGCGCCCTTCTCGGCGAACAGTTCCAGCGTGGCCTCGATGATCGCCTGCTCGGCGCGCTCGCTGCGCGGCCGACCGGGCCGCCGGCCCGCGGCGGGCCCGTGGTCCGGGCCCGCCGCCGAGCTGGCACTGTCGTTACGCGCATCCGGGCAGTGCTCCTCGAGCGGCCCGAGCTCGCGCTCGCCGCCTGAGGCCTCCGCGGTGCGGGGCATGACTGCCGGATTCATCGGTTCCTATCCTTCCACGCCGTGAGCCTGGTCGGCGAAGTCCCCCGGCCACACATCGACGAGGTACTCATCGACCGGGTCGACCGCCGCGGTCGCCTCGACGGCCCCACGGGCCCCTGCCGGGCGGGTGGTCAGGTGCTCCTGCCAGACGTCGAGCGCCTCCAGCGGGCCGATGCCCGGGGCAGCGGCGGCGTCCAGAGCGGCCGGCTCCAGCTCCGCGGTGGGCGGCACCGCCGCGGTGGGCGGCACCGCCGGGGTGACCGGGCTGGTGGAACCCAGCCCCGGCATCCAGCGGAGAACCACGATGGCGCCGGCCAGCGCGATGATCGCGGCCACGACCGAGGTCACGTGCATGGCGCTGACGAAGGCGTCGTTGGCGGGGCCCAGCAGGGCCCGCCCCGCCGTGCCGAGCTGCGCGGCCACGGCCTGCGTGGCCGAGATGGAACCACCGGCCGCGTCCCTCGTGGCGGCCGGAAGGCTGGCCAGCGTCGGGCTCATCGTCTGGTGGTAGGACTGGGCCAGGATCGAGCCCAGCACGGCTACACCCAGCGCGACGCCGACCTGGCGCGCGGTGTTGGTCAGCGCGGAACCGGCGCCGGCCCGCTCGCGGGGCAGCACGTCCATGACCGCGGACGTGGCGGCCGGCATTGCGGCGCCGATGGCCGCTCCCTGAATGAAGAACAGCAGCCCGAGCAGCCACACCGGGGAGGCGGTGCCGAGCAGCACGTACCCGGCGAGGGCGGCGGCCATGACGAACATGCCGGCGGTCCCCACGACCTTGGGCCCGAAGCGCCGGACCAGTGCGGCGCTACGCGGGGACAACAGCAGCTGCCCGACCGCGAACGGCACCGTCATGAGGCCCGCGTCAAGCGCACTGTAGCCCCGGACGTTCTGCAGGTAGAAAGCGGTGAAGAAGAACACCCCGCCCATGCCGAAGAAGACCAGGCCGAGCGCGCCCACCGACGCCGAGAGGCGCCGGTCGCGGAACAGCCGGACGTCCAGGGCCGGATGACGGGTCCGGGACTCGTGCCAGGCGAAGGCCACAAGCACGGCCAGGCCGCCCGCGATGGGGCCGAGCACCGAGGGGTGCACCCAGGAGCCGGCGTCGCCGCCCTGGACGATCCCGAAGACGACCAGCACGAGGCCCGCGATCGAGAGCAGCACGCCGAAAATGTCGATCCCGGCCCGCTCGGGGTTCCTTGACTCGGGAACCAGCAGCGCGACGGCGATCGCACCTGCCACCGTGACGGGCACATTGATCAGGAAGACCGAGCCCCACCAGAAGTGGGCCAGCAGCACGCCGGCGAGCACCGGCCCGATTGCGAAGCCGATTCCGACCGCGGAGGCCCAGATGCCGATGGCCCGCGGCCGCTCCTGCGGCTCGAAAACGTTGGAGATGATCGACAGCGTCTGCGGCATGACGGCCGCGCCGCCCAGTCCCATCGCCGCGCGCGCGAAGATCAGCTGATCCGGCGAGCGGGAGTAGGCGGACAGCAGCGAGCCGATCCCGAACAGGATCAGGCCGATCATGAGCATCCGCTTGCGGCCGATGCGGTCGCCGATGACCCCGAAGGTGAACAGGAGGCCAGCGAACACCAGGGTGTAGGAGTTGATGGCCCATTCGAGCTGGCTCTGGCTTGCGCCCAGGCCGGCGCGGGGCTCAGCGATCGTCTTCAGGGCGACGTTGAGCACGGTGTTGTCGATGACGATGGCGAGAAGGCTGACGATGAGGACGCTGAGGATGCCCCAGCGCCGTCGGTAAATCGTTTGGCTGTCCATGGTGCCTTTCGCAAGCTGAACGAAGAACAACGAACGGTCCCGCTTCCGGCCGGGCTGCATAGGCCTGCTTCAGCGGGAAGATCACGCGCGGTGCGGTCGTTCCCACCGGTAGGGCCCGCTGGGCTTGTGGCTCCAGCCCGGTCCGGCCTCGCGCCGTCGACCCGCGCTATCGATACGGAACAGGACCGTATCGGAATACATTCCTTGGTCGCCTCATATTTTTTCCGCGACCTTCCAGTTGCGCTTAGTTAACGAATACCGGTCGGCACGACACACACTGAGGCTGCGCCGGTTCCGGGCTCGTCACGACCCGAGCATGACGTCGGCTTGCTGCAGCGCTCCCCCGGCCCGGTCGACCGCCACGGCGAGGATCAGCCGGGCGAACTGGCCCTCGAGCTCGACGGTGACGGTCGATTCGCCGTCCCCCGCCCGGTAAACGCCGGCCCGGCACGGGCCGGCCCAGGCGCCCGCCGCCCGCAGGCGGCGCAGGACCAGCGAACGGTCCAGGGACGGAGCGGCCGCCGCCGCCCCCGGCCAGGACATGGCACCGTCGTTCATCAGCGTGATGATCTGCCCCAGCATCGACTGGAGCGGCGAACCCGCGGCCGGGGGAACCGCGAGGATCAGTGACTGCACACGGGGGGATCGTTCCGGATTAAGACGGATCTCGACCTGCGCTGTACCGTGGTCCCCGGTCACCCACCAGCGGCAGTGCGCGGGCGTGTCCGACTCGGGGGGGCGGCCAGGGTCATCGCGGAACTCGCCCAGGCGCTCGCGGATCAGCCGGATGTTCTCCCGCCGGTCCGGGTACGGCTCGTCGAGCGCGACGTTCCCGGAAAACAGCTTCGCCGCCGCCGCGTCGTCCCAGGACTGCATCAGCCGGGACACCTGGTCCCGGGCGGCCACCGTCTCCGGCCATGCACCGGCCGGGGCCAGCGCCAGGGCCCGCTCGGCAGGCAGGGCGCCGTCCAGGTGCGCGGCCCGGCGCGGCGCGGCCCGGCGTGTGTGCTGCCGGAGCACGGTGCTGAGCAGCCGGACCGCGAACGGCCCGACCGGCGCGTACGTGCTGTTGCCCAGGACGATCACGCCGAGCCCGGTGGCCGGGTGCCAGCGCATGTTGCTGCCGAAGCCCGGGTAGCCGCCGCTGTGCTGCACGATCCGGCCCCAGGCCGGGTCGTCCTCGATGAACAGCCCGAACCCGTAGCTGCCGGTCGCCGTGCTGCCCGGGACCGGCACGGGCATCCGCAGCCCGGTAGCCACCTGCGGAAGCTGCATCTCGCGGCGGCTCGCGCGGGACAGCGGGTGCGGGCCACCGGTCTCCTCGGGGCCGGGCGGGAAGGCGGCGGCGAAACCCGCGACCCAGGTCGCGAGGTCCTGCACGCAGCTGAACACCCCGCCCATGGGGGCGAACGCGCCGCACGGGGCCGGGCTGATCTCCGCCCAGAGGCCGTGGTCGCGCCGGTATCCGCCGGCCAGTTCCCCCGGGTCGACGTCGGCCGCCTCGAAACCGGTGTGCGCCATACCCAGCGGGCCGAGCACCCGGGACCGGACGAAGTCCGGATAGGAGGTGCCGGAGACCGCGGAGATGACCCGGCCGAGGATCGCGTAGCCGAGGTTGGAGTACTCGAACCGGGTGCCCGGGGCCCAGGCGAAGCTGACCCCGCCGGACAGGAACTCAGAAAACTCCGGGAGCGGCAAGCCCTGCTGGCGGTCCCCCCAGGGGTCGTCGGTCGGGAACCCGGCGGTCATGGTGAGCAGATGGCGGAGCCGGACCCGCTGCGCGTCCGGGGTGACCGAGGACCAGCCCCGGAGCTCCGGGACGTAGTCTTCGGCCAGGTCATCCAGGCGCAGGGCGCCCTCGTCGCGCAAGGCCAGCACCGCCGCGGCGGTGAAGCTCTTCGTCATCGACGCGATCCGGAACACCGTAGCGGCGTCAGGTACCTCGCCAGCCCCGTCTGCACCGGCCCGGCGCTGCCCGAATCCGCCGGCGTGCACGAGGCGGCCGCCGGCCACGATGCCGTAGGCGATTCCGGGCTGGCCGCCGCGGCGCTGGAAGCTTTCGACCAGCGCGTCCGCCGCCTCGATGTCCGCTGCCCCGGCGTAGGCCGCCCCGGAGTGCGCCGCCCCGGAGTGCGCCGCCCCGGAGTGCGCCGCCCCGGAGTGCGCTGCCCCGGAGTGCGCTGCCCTGAAGTGCGCCGTCTCACGTCCCACATCGTCGCGCTCCGCTTCTGAGCTCATGACCGCCTCCGCACGCTGATCCGACTGCCTAGTGTCTCAGCCCGCGCTCGGCACCCAGGACGCCACGCGGTCCTGGACCGGCCGGGCGGCCAGGCCGGTGACCCAGCCGAGCGCCCAGCCGGACTCCCGTAACACCCCGGCCGAAATCCCCTAACACCACGGCCGAAATCCCCGTAAAACCCCGGCCGAAATCCCCTAATACGCCGACCGAAATCCCGGTAACACGGACGTATCGAAAAGGTTTCTTCCGTGCACGACGCATGTCATGATCAGAGTGTCCGGGGACGCCACTGGGGCGCCTCGAGACTGGAGGTTCAGTGATGAATCCGCAGGCAGAAGGACCACGCGCGGCCGCTACCGAAGAGCGGACCACGGCAGCAGTCCCGGCCCGGCAGACGGGCAGCCCGCAGCCCGGCCAAACCACCCAGCCGCCCCGCACCACCGAGGCCGGCCGTACCGCCGCACCCGAGCCGCTGTACGGCGGCGCCACCGGGCGGCGGATCACCGTCCGGGACATCGCCGCCGCCAAGGCACGCGGCGAGAAATGGCCGATGCTCACCGCCTACGACGCGCTGTCGGCGCACATCTTCGACGAGGCCGGCATCCCGGTG
>JBEKCN010000109.1:0-7925 GCA_050014855.1 Streptosporangiaceae bacterium
TGGTTCGGTATGACCAGAATCGACAGTGCGGTAATCGATGGCCCGGCGCCCGCATCATCGCGGGCCGCCCGCGGGGCGGTGCGGACCGGCGTTGCCGGGCGGGATGCCTCGCCGCAGTCAGCGGGTGAATGGCCGGCGGGTGAATGGCCGGCCGGTGAATGGCCAGCCGATGAATGGCCAGCCAGCGAGCCGTGGCCAGCTGCCGAATGGCCGGCGGACCAGCGGAGCGAAGGGCAGCGGCTACCCGGGCCGGGTCCGCGCCGCCCAGGCCCGGATGTCCTGGCCGGCGGTTATGATCCAGGCTTGCGCGCGGACGCCCCGGTGGACGGAGCGCGACGCCGCGGCCGGGACCCTCGCCCGTACCGGCCGGGAACACCCGGGGCGACCGCCGGGCCCGGCGGTCGCAGCGAGCCCGCGACGGGACCGGGCCGGATTCCGGCTCCGGCCGGCTCAGGTCCGGCGGCCCCGGCCCCCGGCGTCGTGAAGCCGACGGCCCCGCCGCACGGCCTGATCGCGATCTACACGCTGCTGGAGGACGGAGTGGCGGACTTCGACCGGGTCGCCGATCAGGCCGCCGAAGAGGTACGCACACATGAGCCGGACACGCTGGTCTACGTGATCCACACCGTGCCGAAGGCCCCGATGCAGCGGATCTTCTATGAGATCTACCGCGACCGGGCCGCCTACGATCGGCATGAGCAGCAGGCGTATATCAAGCGGTTCGTCACCGCCAGGAGGCCCTACGTGCTCGCGACCAACGTGATCGAACTGCGGCTGAAGTACGCCAAGATTTCCCCGCTCGGGCAGGCCGGAGCGCAGACCGGGACGCAGCCGGCCGGTGCGGCGGGCACAGGCGAGGCCAGCGGCGCCGGTCCGGCCGCGCCTGCCTTCCCCGCGGGTGCGCCAGCGCAGGCCGGGCCGCGGCCTCTGGGCCGCGCTAGGGCTACCGGGGATCTGGACGGTGGTGCCTACCCCGCCGACTGGGGGCATCGACCCGCCGCGGCCCGCGGTCGCGGCCAGGAGCTTCCGGCAGCACAGCGCCCGGACAGGGGGATCTGAGCCATGACCGCACCGGAAGCGCCGGGCCGGACCCGGATCACCCTGCTCGGCAGGCCAGGCTGTCACCTGTGTGACGATGCGCGCACGGTCATCGCCCGGGTTGCTGCTGACCTGGGGGTCGGCTGGGAGGAACGCGACATCACGGCGTCCAGCGAGGACCTGGCGGAGTACTGGGACAAGATCCCGGTGACGCTGGTCGACGGCGTGCAGCATGACTTCTGGCGGGTGAGCGAGGATCGGCTCCGGGCCGCCCTGCGGCACTGACCTGCGGAGGCGGGCGGCAGGTCCCGACTTTGTGCATCTATTCACAAAGGCGTACCTTGGAGAGCGAGCCGCCACGACGACCGCCGCCCCCTCTCGCGCGGCCGGCTGGCGCCTCCAAGCCCACCTGGCGGGCCCAGACCGGCCATCACCGCTGTGGCCCGCCTCGCGTCGATCCCCCGAGGAGCGCCGCCGCATGTCGCATGACCGTCTGACCGAACTCGATCCCGACGATCCTCTAGGCCCCGGCGGCCGTCTGGCCGGGGACCGCCCAGCTGGCGACCGGCTGCCCGAAGCGACGGTCTCCCGGCTTCCTGTCTACCTGCGGGTGCTGACCGGTATGGCCGAGCGCGGTGTCGTGACCGTGTCCAGCGACCAGCTGGCGACCGGGGCCGGCGTGAACTCGGCCAAGCTCCGCAAGGATCTGTCGCATCTCGGCTCGTACGGCATCAGGGGTGTCGGTTACGACGTCGAATATCTCATCTATCAGGTATCGCGCGCCCTCGGCCTGACCCAGGACTGGCCCGTGGTCATCGTCGGCGCCGGAAACCTCGGCCGCGCGCTGGCCAACTATGGGGGCTTCGCCACCCGGGGTTTCCGGATCGCGGCCCTGCTGGACTGCGATCCGGCCATCGTCGGGACCCGCATTGGGCGCCTGGCCGTCCGGCACTGCGACGAGCTCGAAGACGTCGTGACCCGGCAGAAGGTGGCGATCGGCGTGATTGCCACGCCTGCCGGTTCGGCTCAGGCCGTGTGCGATCGCCTCGTCGGGGCGGGAGTTACCAGCATTCTGAACTTTGCGCCGGTCGTTCTCAATGTGGCGGATGGCGTTGACGTGCGTAAGGTTGATCTGTCGATAGAACTGCAAATCCTCGCGTTTCACGCGCAGCGACGATTGGTGGAGCGAAACGGGCGTGTCACCCCGAGCGCGCTGCGTACCGTATCTGAGGAAGCCGAGCGGTTTCCGGCGGCGGCCGCGGCCAAATCAGCGGCAGAAGCGTAGGCGGTAGTCAGGTGAGTGTGCTCGTGGTCGGGATGAGCCACAAGAGTGCGCCGGTCCCGGTTCTCGAGCGTGCCGCGCTCAGCGCGGACGCGCTCCCGAAGCTGCTGAGAGACCTTTTCCAGGCTGGCGATGTGGCGGGAACCTTTGTCATTTCCACCTGCAACCGGCTGGAGATCTACGCGGATGTGAACCGGTTCCACGGGAGCGTGGCCGCCGTCTGCGAGCTGCTGTCCCGTTACTCGGGCATCGTCACCTCCGAGCTGACCGGGCACCTCTACGTCCACTACGAGGAGGGCGCCGTCAAGCACCTGCTCGCGGTCGCGGCCGGGCTGGACTCCATGGTGGTCGGCGAGCCCCAGATTCTCGGCCAGGTCCGTGCCGCGCTCAACGTGGCCCGGGAGAATGGGACGTTGGGCCGGGTTCTCAGCGACGTGGGCTCGGCCGCTCTGCGTGCGGGCAAGCGCGCGCACGCGGAAACGGGGATCGACCGGACGGGGGCCAGCCTGATCAGCGTGGGGCTCGAGATGGCGGCCAGTGTGCTAGGCCGTTCGTCCGTGCAGGGCCGGCGCGTGCTGGTGGTCGGAGCTGGTTCCATGAGCTCGCTCGCCACGGCTAGCGCGAGCCGGTCCGGCGCGGCCCGCGTCACCGTCGCGAACCGCACCCGGCGGCACGCGGAGCGCCTCGCCGCATTGGTCGGCGGCGGCACGGCCGATCTGGCTGAGCTGCCGCACGCGATTGCGGCCGCCGACGTGGTCGTCTCCTGCACGGGAGCGTCCGGGCTGGTTATCACCGCCGCCGCCGTCCAGTCCGCGCTGGCCCGGCGCAGCGCAGGCGCCGACGCCGGGACCGGGTCGGGTCATCCGCTGGTGTTCCTCGATCTGGCCATGCCCCGCGACGTCGACGCGCGGGTGGCCACGCTGCCGGGCGTCACCGTCATCGGGATGCAGGAGCTGGCCGCCGCGGGGCGTTCCGCGACGGCGCTGGCGAGCGTGGCCGACGATGTGGCCGCCGTCCGGGCGATCGTCGCAGCAGAATTCAGCGCCTACCGGGCCGCTGCGCACGCCGCCCAGGTGACGCCGACCGTCGTGGCGCTGCGGGCCAAGGCCGCGGAAGTGGTCGATGCGGAGCTGGCCCGGCTCACCGGGCGGCTGCATGGTGTCGACGGACTTGACGGCCGTGCACTGGAGGAGATAGCTCGCGCGGTGCGCCGAGTGGTAGACAAGCTCTTGCACGCACCGACGGTGCGCGTCAAAGAGCTCGCCGGCTCGCCGCGGGGGGACGGGTACGACGAGGCACTGCGGGTTCTTTTCGATCTTGATCCCCGGACCGTTGAGGCGGTTACCTCCGCGGATCCGGAGTCGGAAGATGCTGACCACACCCAGCTGCCCGCGCCGTCGGCAGCGGAGGGGAACCGGGAATGAGCGTGCCCGCCGTGCTGCGGCTCGGTACCCGCAAGAGCCCCATGGCCATGGCGCAGTCCAGCCTGGTCGCCGCCGCGATCACGGCCCGTACCGGGTGCCCGGTCGAGCTGGTCGGAGTCACCACTCACGGGGACGTGAGCCAGGCTCAGCTGTCCCAGATCGGGGGGACCGGCGTCTTCGTCAGCGCTTTGCGTGACCGGCTTCTTGGCGGCGACGTCGACCTGGCTGTGCACTCACTCAAGGACCTGCCGACCGGCCAGCCGGAGCAGATCTTCCTGGCCGCCATTCCGCGGCGGGACGATCCGCGCGACGCGCTCGTGACCCGGGACGGCGCCAAGCTCGCGGACCTGCCGGCCGGCGCCACCATTGGCACGGGTTCCCCGCGCCGGGCGGCGCAGCTGACGCTGCTCAGGAAGGACATCCGGTGCGTCCCGATCCGGGGCAACGCGGATACCCGGCTGGGCAAGGTCGGTGCCGGGGATCTCGACGCCGTGGTGCTGGCCGCCGCGGGCCTGGCCCGGATCGGGCGCCTGGAGGCGGCGGCCGAGGTCTTCGAGCCCGACGACATGCTCCCCGCGCCCGGGCAGGGCGCCCTCGCGGTGGAGTGCCGCGCTGATGACTCCGGCCTCGCCGAGCTGCTTAGCGCCGTGGATGATCCGCTCAGCCGTGCGGCCGCCACCGCCGAGCGGGCCGTGCTGGCCTTCCTGGAGGCAGGCTGCAGCGCGCCCATCGGGGCTTACGCCGCCGGGACGGCAGAGCATCTGCACCTGCACGCGGCGGTCATCGCCGCGGACGGCCGTCACGTGCTTCGTGCGCGCGGGGATGGCAGGCCCGGTGCGGCCGCGCAGCTCGGCCGGGACATCGCGGCACGATTGCTGCGGGACGGCGCGGGCAGTCTGATGAGCGTGCCCCAGGTTCGGACGATGAACGGGAAAGATGCATCGTGAACGTCACCCCTAGTACCTCCCTGCCATCCGGCGATGCGCCGATCGGCCGTGTCGCGCTGGTCGGTGCGGGACCCGGAGACGAGGGCCTGCTGACCCTGCGCGGCGCCCAGCTCATCGGCCAGGCCGGCCTGGTGGTCGCCAGCCGCGAGCCCGGGACCCGGATCCGGCAGCTCCTGAGCCCCGGCGCGGAGCTCGTCATCACCGCCGAAGGTACCGGCGCGGAGCCCGACCTGATCGCGGCCGCCCAGGCCGGGAGTCTGGTGGTCCGGCTCTACGACGGTGATCCGCTGCTGGACGGTGGCGCGGATGACGCGCTGGCGCTCGCGGCGGCCGGCGCGGCGTTCGAGGTCGTGCCGGGCGTCCCGGCGGCCACCGCGGTTCCCGCCTACGCCGGCATCCCGATCGGGGGCGAAGGCGTTGACGTGCGGGTCATCCAGGCCGCGGACGCCAGCCGCGTGGTGTTCGGCCCCGGGACGCTCGTGGTCCTCGGCGCCGAAGCCGGTCCCGCCGACCTCGGCAAGATGCTCATCGCCGCGGGCTGGCCGGAGACGACACCGTTCGCCATCACCTGGGACGGGACGACCACCGCGCAGCGGACGGTCGCCTCCAGCCTGGGCCGTATCGTCGCGGATCTGAAGGCCGCAGGGGTGAGCCTGCTCAACGCGGGCCACGCCGTGGCCGTGATCGGTGACGCGGTGCAGGCCCAGCCGCGCCTGTCCTGGTACGAGACCAAGCCGCTCTTCGGCTGGCGTGTCCTGGTCCCACGGACGAAGGCCGACGCCGCGGCCGTCTCCGAGCGGCTTCGCGAGCAGGGTGCCATCCCGGAGGAAGTTCCCACCATCGCGGTGGAGCCGCCCCGGACGCCACAGCAGATGGACCGTGCGGTGCGCGGGCTGGTCACCGGCCGTTACCAGTGGGTCGCCTTCACATCGGTCAACGCGGTCCGTGCCATCCGGGAGAAGTTCGAGGACTACGGCCTCGATGCGCGGGCGTTCGCCGGCGTCAAGGTGGCCGCGGTCGGTGAGCAGACCGCCGCGGCGCTGAAGGAATTCGGGATATCGCCGGATCTCATCCCGGAGGGCGAGCAGTCGGGAGAGGGCCTCGCGGCCGCGTGGCCGCCCTACGACGACGTACTCGACCCCATCAACCGGGTCCTGCTGCCGCGCGCCGACATTGCCACCGAGCACCTGGTCGCACGGCTCACCGAGCTCGGCTGGGAGGCGGAGGACGTCACCGCCTACCGCACCGTCCGGGCCGCGCCGCCGCCCGCGCCAATCCGCGAGGCCATCAAGGGCGGTGGCTTCGACGCCGTGCTGTTCACCTCCTCTTCCACCGTGCGGAATCTGGTCGGGATCGCGGGCAAGCCGCACGCGGTCACGGTGATCGCGGTGATCGGCCCGCAGACTGCCAAGACCGCGGCGGAGTTCGGGTTGCGGGTCGACGTCATAGCCCCGAAACCGTCGATGGCCGCGCTCGTCGAAGCCCTCGCCGACTACGGGGCCAGCCAGCGGGCCGCCGCCGTCGAGGCCGGTGAACCGCTCCGGCGGCCCAGCCAGCGGCGGCGGGGGGCGCGGAAGCGACCCCGGTAAGACCGCATATCAAGCAATGGCTCGGGACCCCAGGTAGGGAGTGGCACGTGAACGCAGGGTTCCCCGTCGTCCGGCCGCGCCGGCTACGGCGCACAGCGGCACTGCGCAATCTGGTCGCGGAGACCACCGTGCGGCCTGCCGACCTGGTGCTGCCCATGTTCGTCAAGGAGGGCATCGCTGAGCCCCAGCCGATCGGCTCCATGCCGGGTGTCGTTCAGCACACCCGGGACAGCCTGCGCAAGGCGGCCGTCGAGGCGGTGGACGCGGGTGTGGGCGGCCTCATCCTGTTCGGCATTCCCGCCGCGAAGGACGGGCGGGGCTCAGCCGCCGACGACCCGGCCGGCATCGTCCAGCTCGCGCTGCAGGACCTGTCCGCTGAGGTGGGCGACGCCACGGTGCTCATGGCCGACCTGTGCCTGGATGAGTACACCGATCACGGCCACTGCGGCCTGCTCACGCCCGCCGGGGAGGTGGACAACGATTCCACCCTGGGGCGCTATGCGGCGATCGCGGTGGCGCAGGCGTCCGCCGGCGCTCATGTGGTCGCACCCAGCGGGATGATGGACGGGCAGGTAGCCGCGATCCGCTCGGCCCTGGACGGTGCCGACTTTGCCGAGGTGGCCATCTGCGCTTACTCCGCCAAATACGCGTCCGGCTTCTACGGCCCCTTCCGCGATGCCGCCGAGTGCGCCCCCCAGTTCGGTGACCGCGCCGCGTACCAGCAGGATCCGCCCGGTTCGGACGAGGCGCTGCGCGAGGTACTGCTCGACATCGACGAGGGCGCGGACATGGTCATGGTCAAGCCCGCGCTGCCCTACCTGGACATCATCAGCCGGGTCGCCGCCACCGTCCACGTGCCCGTCGCGGCCTACCAGGTGAGTGGCGAGTACGCCATGGTGGAGGCGGCCGCGGCGCACGGATGGCTGGACCGGGACCGGATCATCATGGAGACGCTCACCGGGATCCGCCGCGCCGGAGCCGGCATCATCCTGACCTACTGGGCCGCCGAAGTGGCCCGCCGGCTGCGGTAGGCGGCACATCGCCGCTCCCCGCTGAATCCCAGCACCAGCGATGGCTTATCTGTCCCTGTTCTTGCCGGGCAGATACGCCATCGCCATCCCTGGGCACCTGCCCGCCGCGGGGCGGCCCCGGCGAGCTGGGCGGGGACGGCTGGCGCGGGCGGTGGCGGAGGGGGCGCCGGTCGCGCCTGCTGCCCGGGCAGCCGGGCCGCTGCCATGTACGGTCACGGGCAGTTAACGCGGCCCGGGGCACGAACCGGGTTCCTGCGGCAATATGCCAAACGGGCTGTTTGCTGTGCCCTACGATGGGTGACGTCGGCGCTGGGACTGTCCGCATACCCTCGTCCGGCACCTTTCTGGCCCGGCACGCTGGGGATGCGTTCTCCCGGACCCGTGGCCGGCAACATCGATACGGAGCGCCGGCGGTGCGGTCGGGGCTCCAGGTAGGAGCTGCCCGATGGTCGATGTGGTGAAGCGCCGTAGCCGCCGGAAGGCGGCGATGCGTGGCGACCGGCGCGATCCACTCGGGCAGGCGGCGAAGAACTACGCGGCGCTGGGCTGGCCCGTCTGTGTCGGGGCTCATCTCCCGGCCGACGGCCTGAAGACCGGCCGGGCCTGCTCGTGCG
>JBEKCN010000110.1:0-7913 GCA_050014855.1 Streptosporangiaceae bacterium
GCAACGCCTGGGCTGGGTCCACCTGTCCTGTCTTACCCCAGCCGGCTTCCTGCCGAGTAACCAGCTTCCTGCCCTGTGCTCAGCACCGCGACCTGCGCCAGACTAAGAATCATGCAGAGGGCACAAGGAACTTTCAGCCTGGACCGCTTCCACGACGAAGCACCCTACGACGACCAGGATGGCGTAAAGCTCGCGCGGGCTCACATCACTAAGACTTTCCAGGGAGACCTGACCGGCACCAGCGAGACCGACATCATCACGGTCCACACCGAGAATCCGGCCGCCTACGCGGGGATCGAGCGTTTCCAGGGCGCTGTGCAGGGGCGGAAGGGCGGCTTCGTGCTGCAGCACAACGCCGGCGGGGATAACGGTGTCCCCTGGATGACCTGGAAGATCGTCGAGACCACCGGGACCGGCGACCTGGCCAAGATTCGGGGAGAAGGCGAGATCACCATCGGGCCGGACGGGGGCCATTCCTACACGCTCGATTACGAGCTCTGACCCTGGCTCCGCAGACGCCGCGGGCAGCGAGGGCCGCCGGATGACGGACATTACCCGGGAAGCCCTGCTGGCGGCGGTTAGCGCCGAGGCGGGGCTGACCGATACCCGGGTCGTCCGCGGTACCGGCAAATCGCTGCTCGTCGCGGGGGTAACGGACAGCGAGCCGGTGATCGCCAAGATCCTTATCACCGAGGATCCGTTCTGGGTGGCGAAGTGGCAGCACGAGATCGACATCTACCGGTCGTTCGAACGGGAACGCCCCCCGGTCCGGATCCCGCAGCTGAAGTGGACCAACGGCCTGAACGCGCTGATCCTTGAGTGGATCGGGGGGCCGCCGGCCGACGAGGGGCGCTACCTTTCCCGCCCCCTCGACCCGGGCGACATCTCGGCCCTCGTCGCGGCGGTGCAGGCGATCAGCACATGGCAGCCGACCGTGCCCGGGTCCCCGGCGCTGCGTGTGATGGTCGACTACCGGAGGCGGATCGAGCGCTACCACCGCCGCGGGTTCTTCACCGCGGCTGACTTCGAGGCGCTGACCCAGCTGCTGGACCGGGCCGGCGACCAGCGTCAGTTCGGCCACGGCGACCTGCTCCCGGCCAACGTCCTGTTCGGTCCCGGCCACAACTGCACGCTGGTGGACTGGGAGTTCGGGGGGCAGTACCTGCCGGGGTATGACCTGGCGACGCTGTACGTGCTCCTCGGCGGTGCCGCCCCGCTGATCAGGCAGCTCATTGAGGGCGCCGTCGCGGCGAGCGGGACCGGCCCGGAGTTTTCCATCAACCTCGCCTGCATTCTGGTGCGCGAGCTGCGCATCCATCAGGAACTGAACGCCGCTGACGCGGCCCGTGCCCGGCTGCCCGGCCTGCAGGCGGAGTGGATGCAGGGCCGCGCCCGGCTGCATGCCTGGGCCGATCCGCGGAACAGATCACCTGGCTTAGCGGGCCGCTGAGCCGGTTGCTCGTAACGACCGGGCCACAGTCGCGTGTCGGTTCTGGTCCGGCCGCCCGGGCCGGGTACCGTGTCCGACGGTGCGACATTTCACCCCAACGCTCAGGCGATCATGAGGGAAGCGTCCGGATCGCCGCTGCCCACTGCTTCGCGGCGGTCCCGGCTGCCGCAGCCCACCGATCTATGCCGTCACCGGGCGGCCCCGGTCATGGGGCCGATCTTCATCACCCGGGCACCGAACGGAGCCGCAATCGTGTCTTATCCGCGGGGGCGGCGTGCCGCGACCATGGTGGCGGCGCTGTCCATGGCCGCGCTGTCCGCGGCCGCGCTGTCCGTGGCCGCCTGCACCAGCGCGGGGCCGGTCACGGCCGCCTCGTCCCGGCCACATCTGTTTTCGCGCCGGGACCCGCTGGCGGCCCGGACCCAGGCGCCGGCGTCAGCGACGGTCGTGCTCCCGCAGACGTCGGCCGACGGGCTCGCGGCCGGTGTCGCCCAGCAGCTCTTCCGGTCCGCGCCCGTGGTTGTCGTCGGCGTGGACACCCCGATTGCGGTGACCGCTGCCGCGGCCGAGGCACGCCGGATCTACGCTCCGCTGCTGCTGACCGCGCCGTTTGGCAGCACCAGTCCCCGGCCCGCTGCCACCCGCCCGGCTGCCGCCCGTTCCGCCGCCGCTCCAGCCGCAGCCAGCGCGCACCCGGTGCCCAGCGTCCCTCCGGGCCCGGCTGCGCCGCCCGGACCGCAGCCTGCTTCGCCGTCCGCCTCCCATCCGGCCACCCCGCCGCCTACGGCCGTCCCGGCCACGGCCTCGCTTTCCGTCGCCCCGGCCACCAACACCGGGTCTTCGGCGTCGGCGCTCCCGCCCAGCCAGGTCCCGATCCCCGCCGGTGCGATCACTCCCGCGCTGCGTACTGAGATCAGGGCCCTGCACCCGCGCGACGTGCTCGCCGTCGGGCTGCCCGCCAGCGAGCTGGCCGCGGAACTGCCCGGGATCCGCGTGGTCGGCGCGCTCGGTGCACTGCCCGCGACGATGGCGCCGCCCCAGCTCAGCCACGTCGCCCTCCTGGTCCCGGCCAGCGGCCCCGCCGCGGCGGCCACGGCACAATCGGAACCGCCGGCCGCGGCGCCGATGACACCGGCCACGATGGCGACGACCGCGATGACCGTGACCGCGCAGGTCGCCGGGGCGGTCACGGTGCCCGTACACGGCGATGACCCGCGCGGCGACCCCGCCGCGATCACCGCGCTGGCCGCGATCAAGCCCACGCGGGTGCTGGCGGCCGGTGCTGGGTTCGGGCCCGCCAGCGAGCTGACCTACCGGGTGGGGGTGGCCGCGACGGGCGTCCAGCTTCCCGGCGGCGGCCAGCTTGTATTCCCCGGTCATCGGCTGGTCGCCCTGTACGGCAACCCCGAATCCCCCGGCCTCGGAGCGCTCGGCGAGCAGGATCTCCCGGCCAGCATCGCGCGGGCCCGGCAGATGGCCGCCCCGTACCAGGCGCTGAGCAGCGTCCCCGTCGTGCCAGCGTTCGAGATCATCGCCACGGTGGCGCTGAGCTCTCCCGGGCCCGAGGGCACCTACTCGGCGGTGACCAGTCTGGCGACGCTGCGCCCGTGGGTGGAGCGGGCGACCGCGGCCGGCTTCTACGTCATCCTGGACCTCCAGCCGGGCCGGGCCAGCCTGCTCGACCAGGCCAAGCTGTACGAGCCGCTGCTGGCGATGCCCAACGTGGGGCTGGCCCTCGACGCCGAATGGAAGCTGCAGCCCGGTCAGCTGCCGTTGCAGCAGATCGGCAGCGTCAGCATCACCGAGGTCAACAGCGTGGTGCACTGGCTGGCGGGCCTGACCGCCGAGCTGCACCTGCCGCAAAAGGTGCTGGTCCTGCATCAGTTCCAGTTGTCGATGATCCAGAACGAGCATGACCTCGACATGCACAACGACGACCTGGCCATCGTCGTGCACATGGACGGCCAGGGCACGCAGGAGGTGAAGCAGGAGACCTGGGACACCATTACCGCGGCCGCCCCGCACGGAGTCTTCTTCGGCTGGAAGAACTTCCTCGTCAAGGACCACCCGATGCTGAGCCCGCAAGGCACCATGAGCAAGGTCCCCGTCCCGGTGATGATCTCCTATCAGTGACCGGCCGTGGCCGCCCAGGATGCCAGCCGTAATAGGCCGCCGTCCGTGCCCGTGGTTCCGGCCGCGCCTCCCCAGTCAGCCGGCGCAGACGGTGTCCTTCACCCCGACCGGCAGCTTCAGCACGGTCGGCGCGCTGACGGTCTCCCTGCCGCTGATCGCGGGGAGCAACACGATCGAGTTCGCGAACGCGACCAGCTACGCCCCGGACTTCGACCGGATCATCCTGGCCGCCACGCCGGGCTGAGGCCGCCCGCAGGCCGGAACCCAGGCCGTTGGTCCGTTCGCGCACGGACCGGCGGCCTCTTTTGTTTTGCCGTTAACCCGTTGAAAGCTTCCCTGTCTGGGCATTTCAGGGAGAGCATGTCGGTAAGCCCCGGGCTACGGGCAACGGAGCCCGTCACCATGCGTAAAGGAGGGCCAGCATGCCGGATTCGAACGTCCTCGGGATCGTGCTTGCCGGGGGCGCGGGCACGCGCCTCAGCCCACTGACGGCCGACCGCGCCAAGCCGGCGGTCCCCTTCGGGGGCCTGTACCGGCTGATCGACTTCGCACTGTCGAACCTGGTCAACGGCGGCATCCGGAGGATCTGCGTCCTCACCCAGTACAAGAGCCACAGTCTGGACCGGCACATCTCGACCACCTGGCGGATGAGCACCCTGCTCGGCAACTACGTGACCCCGGTGCCGGCTCAGCAGCGACTGGGCCCGCAGTGGTACACCGGGTCGGCGGACGCCATCTACCAGTCGATGAACCTGATCAACGACGAGCAGCCGGATCACGTGATCGTCTTCGGCGCGGATCACGTCTACCGGATGGATCCGTCCCAGATGATCGCGCAGCACATCAGGTACGGGGCCGGGGTAACGGTCGCCTCCATCCCGGTGCCGCGCGAGGAAGCCACCGAGTTCGGCGTGGTTGGTGTGGGCAAGGACGGCCGGACGGTCGAGGAGTTCCTGGAGAAGCCCGCCGACCCGCCGGGCATCCCGGGCAGCCCGCACCTGGCCTACGCGTCCATGGGCAACTACGTGTTCGACACCAACGTGCTCGTCGACGCGCTGCACAAGGATGCGGCCGACGACTCCAGCCGCCACGACATGGGCGGCAACATCGTGCCCATGCTCGTCCGCGACGGGTCCGCGCAGGCGTACGACTTCCTGAGCAACAATATCCCGGGCGCCCCAGAGGACGAGATCCCGTACTGGCGCGACGTCGGCACCCTGGACTCCTACTTCGACGCGCACATGGACCTGTGCGCGGCCCAGCCGTTTTTCGACCTCTACAACAACCGGTGGCCGATCCTGACCAACGTGCCCTCGGTGCCCCCGGCAAAGTTCGTGCACGAAGCCGGCGACCGGGTCGGCCGGGCCGTCAACAGCCTGGTCAGCAACGGCGTGATCATCTCCGGGGGCCTGGCCCGGGAGTCCGTGCTCTCGCCCGGCGTGCGGGTCAACAGCTGGGCCTCGGTGGAGCGCTCGGTCATCCTGCACAACACCAGGATCGGCAGGCACGCGGTGGTCCGGAACGCGATCATCGACAAGAACGTCGAAGTGCCCGAGGGCGTGATGGTGGGCGTGGACAAGGAGCACGATCGGGCCCGCGGGTTCGTGGTCTCACCCGGTGGCGTGACGGTGGTCGGCAAGGGGCAGGCGGTGACCTTGTGACCGGGCCCGGCCCAGCGGGGGAGCCGCCGGGCGAACGCCTCCGGGTGGCCCTGCTCACCCGGGAGTATCCGCCCGAGGTCTACGGCGGCGCGGGCGTGCACGTGGAGTACCTGGCCCGTGAGCTGTCCAAGCTTGTCGACCTCGCCGTGCACTGCCAGGGCAAGGACCGCCCGGACGCCGTGGCCCACCGGCCGTGGGAGCTGCTGGCTGGTACCAACCAGGCCCTGCAGACGATCTCCACCGACCTGTCCATGACCGCGGGCGTGGCCGGCTCCGACCTGGTGCACTCGCACACCTGGTATGCCAACCTGGGCGGCCACCTGGCGTCGTTGCTGTACGGCATCCCGCATGTAGTGACAATGCACTCGCTGGAGCCGCTCCGCCCGTGGAAGGCCGAGCAGCTGGGCGGCGGGTACGCGCTGTCGTCCTGGTGTGAGCGAGTGGCCGCTACCGCCGCGGCCGCCATCATCGCCGTCTCTGACGGCATGCGCGCGGACGTTCTCATCGCGTACCCGCATATCGATCCCGGCCGGTCCGGGTGATCCGCAACGGCATCGATACGGACGAGTATGCCCCGGATCCGGCGGTCGACGTGGTGGAACGGCACGGCATCGATCCGTCCCGGCCGTATGTGATCTTCGTCGGCCGGATCACCCGGCAGAAGGGCGTACCGGTGCTGCTGCGTGCGGCCGCGCTCCTGGACCCGGCGGCGCAGCTGGTGCTGTGCGCCGGGCAGGCGGACACCCCGGAGCTGCTCGAGGAGGTCACCGGACTGGTCGAGGGGCTGCGCGCGAGCCGGTCTGGGGTGGTGTGGATCCCGGAGATGCTGCCCAAGCACGACATCATCCAGCTGCTGACGCACGCCACCGTGTTCGCCTGCCCGTCGCTGTACGAGCCGCTGGGAATCGTCAACCTGGAGGCGATGGCGTGCGGGACCGCCGTGGTCGGCTCGCGGGTCGGCGGCATCCCGGAGGTGGTCGCGGACGGCTCGACCGGGCTGCTGGTGCCGCCCAGTGACCTGCAAGCGCTGGCCGACGCGCTGAACACCCTGGTCCGTGACACCGCCCTCGCGGACGCGATGGGCCGGGCGGGCCGGGAGCGGTGCGTCGCCGAGTTCGGCTGGCGGGCGGTGGCCGAGCAGACCGCGGCGCTCTACTCCGAGCTGATCTCGGCCTCCAGCGGCTGAGCGGCCGCCCCGTTCGGGGCCGCGGCATTGGTGGTGGTCTCCATCGGCTCGGGCGCCTCGGGCAGGATGCGCTTGAAGTAGGAGCGGGCCGCGGCTGTGGTCCCGACGTCCCGGCCGGCTGCTTCCGACATGTACCAGCGGTGCTCGAGGATCTCGTGGAAGATCTCGGTGGGCGCCAGCCGTCCGCGCAGGTCGCCCGGGATCGCGTCGGCGACCGGCTCGTAGACCTCCTCCCGCCACCGGTTCGCGGCCACGAATTCCGAGACCGGGCGGCCTGCCTTCTGCTCCAGGTAGGCCCGGAAGGAGGCGATGTCGTTCAGCAGCCGACGGGCCTGGTTCTCGGCTGCGTCCATGCCGGTGCGCAAGAACAGCTGACGGCTGTGCAGCCCGGTCTCGGCGACGCGGGTCTTTACCCGCAGCCGGTTGCCGGCTGGCGTGCTGACCAGCTCCACCTCCTCGGCGTCGAAGCCGAGCTGGTTGAGCCGGCGCAGCCGCGCGGCGATCCGGTACCGCTGCTCGTCCGGGCGCAGGATCTCCTCGCGGGTGAGCTCCTCCCATAGCGCCTGGTACCGGCCCGGCAGCTGCTCGGCGATCTCCAGCGGGTCGATGTCGTCCGGCAGCAGCTCCCCGGCCTGCAGGTCCAGCAGCTCCCCGTAGACCCGTTCGACGGCCAGCTCGAGGTCCCAGTCCCGCTGCCCGGCGGACAGGGCGGGATGCTGCTCGCTGGTCTCCGCGTCGACCAGGTAGGCCTCCAGGGTGCCGGCGTCGTAACGGAACAGCGTGTTGGACAGCGAGCAGTCGCCCCAGAAGAAGCCGGACAGGTGCAGCCGGACCAGCAGTTCGACCAGAGCGTCCAGCAGCCGGTCGGTGGGCTGGCCGCCGCGCGGCCGGGAGAAGATCGCCCGGTAGGTGGTCGCGTAGGTAAGGAACTTCGTGACCAGGATCGCGTCGGCCCCTGGGGCGCGGTCGACGGCGACGCCGACCACCTCGACCGCGGGGACGCTCAGCTCGGCCAGCGTGCGCAGCAGGTGGTACTCGCGCCGGGCGAACCGTTCCCCGAGCTCCTTGAGCGCGTAGAGCACGCCGTCGTCGACGACGAAGCGGACCACGTGCCGGGATATCCCGCGCTGCCGGATCTCGACCAGCCGGTCGTCCTGCCAGCTCTCCAGCGGCTCGCCCCAGGGCAGGGAGAGCAGGCCGGCCGCTTCCCCGGCGGGCGGAGTGAACACGAACCGCAACGACGGCTCCCTTCCACGACGTAAGTCGCCTCAGTCTCTTCTAACGTCAGTGGCACCGGCAATGATGGAACCAGCTGGCAAGGAGGCCGATGGGACCCGAGGTGCTGAGCCGCCACGCGCTCAACCGTGCCCTGCTGGCGCGGCAGCAGTTGCTGAGCCGGGCCCCGGACGGCGCGGACGGCGCCGACGGACCGGATGGCGCCGGCCGGGTGGTGGCGATGGTGGAGCACCTGGTCGGGATGCAG
>JBEKCN010000111.1:0-7899 GCA_050014855.1 Streptosporangiaceae bacterium
CGCGCGGGCTCCGCATCCGCCATGGCCTGGACGATGACGGCGGCCAGCACGGCCGGCGCCGCGTGCGAGTCGAAGACCAGCCCGGTGCCGACGCCGGCCGTCAGCACGACGTCGGCGTCCCCGGCGAACGGGACGAACTGCACATCGGTGATGACAGCGGTCCGCATCCCGAGGCGCCGCGCGAACCGGAGCGCCTGGACGGTCTCGGCCGGGTACCTGGGCAGGGCGAAAGCGAGCAGCCAGCGGCCGCCGGCCTCGCTCACGTGCAGCAGCGCGTCGAACACGACGCTGCCGCCGAAGGTGAGACAGCGCACGTCTGGATGGATACGGCGCGCGGCGTAGGCGAAGTACTGGGCCAGCGGCGCCGAGATGCGGTGGCCGAGCACGGCCAGCGGCAGCGAGGCGGCCAGCTCCCGGCCCAGCTCGGTAACGGCCCGCGGATCGGCCAGGGCCTGGTGCAGCGCCTGCAGGTGGGCGATCTCCGCCGCGACCGCCGCCTGCATCGGGTGCCCGGGCCCCGCCGCGGGGCCCCGGCTCTGCGGGCCGGGGCCGACGCCCGGGACGGGGCCGGCGCCCGGGACGGGCGAGTCCGCGTCGGCCGGCCCGGCGGGCCCGAGCGCGATCACCCGCAGCGCCTCCCGGAGCGCGGGATAACCAGAAAAGCCCAGGGCGGCGGCGAACCGGGTGACCGACGGCTGGCTGACCCCCGCCTGCTGCGCCAGCGCGACGCTGGACAGGAAGGCGGAAGCCGGCATGTGATCGAGGAGATACTGCGCGATGCGGCGCTGCGCAGGAGACAAGCGGCGCCCGCCAAGCAGCGCCAGCAGCGCATCGCCGGAGACGTTTGCGCCGCCGCGGCTCTCCATCGTGCCTCGCTCGCTGACCGACGGTGTACAGATTCATTCGCATCGTAAGTTGTCGCATGGATTTATGCCAGAGGCTGCGGGCGCGGCCGTATCCAGGGCCGGGCCCACGGGGGGCCCGGCCCTGGGCCGTCCGCGGCCCTGGCCCGGCGAGCCCAGATCACCAGTACGCAGCCGGCGGCGACCGCGATCGCGGTGGTGTGGCCGACCGCGGCCACGTCCAGCGACGTGAGCCCGGCGAAGATCCGGCCGACGAGGACCAGCAACGCCAGGTCCACCGCCGCCGCGAGGCGGGCCGGCCAGGAGCCGAACGCCAGGCCCAGCACGATGGCGGACACCACCACGTAGGAGGGGCCGACGTCGAGCAGGTACCGCGAGGACACCGGGAGCAGGCCGGCGTCGACGCGGTAGGCGACGATCCCCTCGCTGACGAGGGTGCCGATCACGTGACCGGCCACGCAGATCAGGGCGGTGCGCCGGTTGCCCAGGGCCCGGTTGGCGCCGAACATGCCCAGCGCGATCAGCAGGAGCCACCCCCAGGCTGAGCCGCCGGCGATGAAGGCGGACAGCACCAGCGACCCGACCGGATGGTGCTCCAGATTGGCCACGCTCGTACTGGCCCAGCCGGCCACCGCTGACCGGTCACGGGCCGGCAGCAGCGCGCCCGCCGCCGAGACCACGGCGAAGCCGGCCAGGAATACCGACGCCGTGAGGTACCGGCGGCGAATCAGGCGCCCCAGCGTCCGCATCCGCGTTACCACTACTCAATGCTAAGGTTCGCAGCCTAGGACCCCGGGCGCGCCGGCCGAGCGGACGAGGATGGTGAAACACGTGACCCTCGTGAGCCGCCCGCTCCGGGTGGCGCTGCTGTCCTACCGGAGCAAGGCGCACTGCGGTGGCCAGGGCGTGTACGTCCGCCACCTGAGCCGGGAGCTGGCCGCGCTCGGCCACACGGTCGAGGTCCTGTCCGGGCAGCCGTACCCGGAGCTGGAACCGGGACCCGTACTGCGGGAGATCCCCAGCCTGGACCTGTACCGCGACGAGGATCCGTTCCGCACCCCGGCCCGGCACGAGTACCGGGACTGGATCGACGTACTGGAAACCGTGTCCATGTGGTCCGGGGCGTTCCCTGAGCCGCTCACGTTCAGCCTCCGCGCGCTGCGCGAACTGCGCGCCCGCCGCGGCGATTTCGACGTCGTGCACGACAACCAGGGGCTCGGCTACGGCCTGCTCGGCGTGCACCGGCTCGGGCTGCCCCTGGTCACCACCATCCACCATCCGATCAGCCTGGACCGGCGGATCGAGCTGGCCGCCAGCCGCGGCCTGGCCCGGCTGACCCGGCGGCGCTGGTACAGCTTCGTGCGGATGCAGGCACGGGTCGCGCGCCGGGTCGCGAAGGCCGGGCCGGTCATCACCGTCTCCGAGTCATCCCGCCGCGACATCTACCGTGACTTCCGGCTGCCGCCCGGCAGCGTGGACATCATCCCGCTCGGCGTGGACACGCGCGTCTTCCACCCCCGCCAGGCCCCTCGGGTTCCCGGCCGGATCGTCACCGTGGCCAGCGCCGACTCGCCCCTCAAGGGCGTAGCCGTGCTGCTGCGGGCGGTGGCCAAGCTCGGCACGGAACGTGACGTGCAGCTCACGGTGGTCGGCACGGCCGACCCGCGCGGTGAGACCGGCCGGCTGATCGCCGACCTGTCGCTCGTCGACCGGGTCCGGTTCACCCCAGGTCTGCCGGAAGCGGAGCTGGCCGGCCTGCTGGCCAGCGCGGAGATCGCGGTCGTGCCGTCGCTGTACGAGGGGTTCTCGCTGCCGGCCGTCGAGCACATGGCGTCGGGGACGCCGCTGGTGGCCAGCCGGGCCGGCGCGCTGCCCGAGGTCACCGGGGACGCCGCCGAGATGGTCACGCCGGGCGACCCGGAGGAGCTGGCCATGGTGCTGCGGCGGCTGCACGACTCGCCGCGGGAGCGGGACCGGCTGTCCGGGCTGGCCTGGCGCCGGGTGCAGGAGCAGTTCGCCTGGCCCGCCGTCGCCCAGGCCACCGCCGACCGCTACGCCCGCGCCACCGCCGGAGGAACGAAACCTTGCTGACCGTCGACTACGACCGGCTCCGGCTCGCCCCGGGAGCCCGCGTCCTGGATGTGGGCTGCGGCGCGGGGCGGCATGCGTTCGAGGCGTACCGGCGCGGCGCCAACGTGGTGGCGTTCGACCTGGACCCCGGGGAGCTGGGACCGGTGGCGGGCATGTGCCAGGCGATGCGTGCCGAGGGGCAGGCCCCCGCCGCGGCCGGCAGCACGGCCGTGTCCGGTGATGCCACCGCGATGCCGTTCGCCGACGCCTCGTTCGACCGGGTCATCGCGGCCGAGGTCTTCGAGCACGTCCTCGACGACCAGCAGGCCATGAACGAGGTCGCCCGGGTGCTGAAGCCGGGCGGCATCGCCGCCGTCACCGTGCCGAGCTGGCTGCCGGAGCGGATCTGCTGGGGACTGTCCCGCGAGTACCACGAGGTGCCGGGCGGCCACGTGCGTATCTACACGCGCCTGGAGCTGGAGGCCAAGCTGCGCCGGGCCGGCCTGGACATCACCGGCCATCATCACGCGCACGGCCTGCACGCGCCCTACTGGTGGCTGAAATGCATGGTCGGCGTGGGCAACGATGATCATCCGCTGCCGAAGGCCTACCACCGCATGCTGGTCTGGGACATCATGCGCCAGCCGGCCGCGACGAGGCTGGCCGAGCGGGCCCTCAACCCGCTCATCGGCAAGAGCGTGATCGTCTACGCCACCCGGCGGCCGGCCGGGGCCGCGGTGGCCCCGGCCGCCCGGGCCGCCGAGGGCGGGCAGAAGACGCATGCGGCCGTCTGAGCCGCGCGCCCGGGCCGGGATCCCGGCCGTCCCTGGGGTCCTCAGTGCCGCCGACGTGCTGGCCACGGCGCGCAGCATCGCGGACGCGCAGCAGCGGTCGGGCGCGGTGCGCTGGCCGGACGGCCACGTCGACGTCTGGGATCACATCGAGTGCGCGATGGCGCTCAGCGCCGCCGGGCTGTCCGGGGCGGCCCGCCGGGCCTACGACTGGCTGCGCCGCTCCCAGCGGGCCGACGGGTCCTGGCCGCGGACGTTCGTGTCCGGCGCCGTGACCGACCCGGCGGCGGAAAGCAACCACGCCGCCTACGCGGCGGTCGGTGTCTGGCACGAACTGCAGGTCACGCACGACGAAGAGTTCGCCCAGACGATGTGGCCCACGGTGCGGCGAGCCATCGGGTGGGTGCTCGGAATGCAGGCCCCGGGCGGGGAGATCGCCTGGGAGCGCGACGCCCGCGGGGCGCTGGCCGGGTACGCGCTGCTGACCGGGTGCTCCAGCATTCACCAGGCGCTGCGCTGTGCTGTCGCGCTCGCCGACTACATGGGCGAGTCACAGCCGGACTGGGAGCTGGCCGCCGACGAGCTCGCGCACGCCGTGGCCTGCCACCCAGGCTCGTTCGCGGACAAGAGCCGGTTCTCCATGGACTGGTACTACCCGGTGCTGGGCGGCGCGGTCCGCGGCCCGGCGGCGGCCCAGCGGCTCGCCGCCGGCTGGGAGACCTTCATCGTGCCCGGCCTGGGAGTGCGCTGCGTCAGCGACCATCCGTGGGTCACCGGGGCGGAAAGCTGTGAGCTGGTGCTGGCCCTGGACGCGGTGGGCGAGCGGGCGGCCGCCGCGGAACTGTTCACCGACGTCCAGCATCTGCGCGATGACGGGGGCGCCTACTGGACCGGCTGGCAGTTCGCCGACCAGCAGCACTACCCGGCCGAACGGAGCGCGTGGACCGCCGCCACCGTGATTCTGGCGGCGGACGCGCTGTCGGGTGCCACCGGGGGCGCCGGGGTGTTCAGGGACTTCCCCGCCGCGGACCTGGAGGGCACGCGGGGCCGGCCCGGCTGCGCCTGCGCCGCTACCTCACCTGGCGCCTCACCCGGCGACCGAGCCGGTGCACTCGAGCACCCGTAGCGACCCGGTGACCCGGACCTCCGTGAAACGGCCGGTTTCCAGCGCCTGCCGGTAGATACGGTACGGGGCCTGCCCGCCGTCGGCCGGATCCGGGAAGACGTCGTGGATGGCGAGCGCTCCCCCGGCCGTCACCCAGGGGGACCAGCCCGCGTAGTCGGCGCGGGCCGCTTCGTCGGTGTGACCGCCGTCGATGAACACGAGACCGAGCGGCGTCCGCCACAGCCGGGCCACGTCCGCGGACCGGCCCACGATCGCGACCACCGCCTCTTCCAGCCCGGCCGCTGCGATCGCCGCGCGGAAGCGGGGCAGCGTGTCGATCCGCCCGGTACGCGGCTCCGCCAGGGTGGCGTCGTGGTACTCCCAGCCGGGCTGGTGCTCCTCCGAGCCGCGGTGGTGATCGAGGGTGATGACCAGCTGGCCGCAGTCCCGGGCCGCGGTGGCCAGGTAGATCGTCGACTTCCCGCAGTACGTGCCGATCTCCAGGATCGGCCCCACCGGGGCGTACTCGGCGGCGACCGCGTGCAGCGCGAGACCTTCCTCCGGCGGCATGAAGCCCGGGACCGCCTCGGCGGTGCGCACCAGCTCAGCGTCGTCCATCGGGCTTCCTGCCTCCTCAGCGGGCCAAATTCAGCGCGGGGCGGGCTCAGCGGTGCAGCGCGGTGAGCCGGGCCAGCGCCTCCTTGAGCACCTCGGGCCGCTTGCAGAAGGCAAACCGTACCTGGGTCCGGCCCGCCTCGCGATCGTCGTAGAACACGGCGCTGGGGATGGCCACCACACCGGCCCGTTCCGGCAGCCGGGCGCAGAACTCCAAGCCGTCCGTCTCACCGAGCGGGCGGATGTCGGTCATGACGAAGTAGGTCCCGTCCGTCGGGTAGACCTCGAAGCCGAGCTCGGCCAGGCCACCGCTGAGCAGGTCGCGCTTCATCCGCAGGTCGTCACGCAGGCCGGTGAAGTAAGAATCCGGCTGCCCGAGCGCCTCGGCAATCGCGTACTGGAAGGGGCCGCCGCTGACGTAGGTGAGGAACTGCTTGGCGGCGCGGACCGCCGCCACCAGCTCTGGCCGTCCGGTGACCCAGCCGATCTTCCAGCCGGTGAACGAGAACGTCTTCCCGGCCGAGCTGATCGACACCGTACGGTCGGGCATGCCCGGCAGCGACGCGATCGGCACGTGCTCGCCGGCGTAGACGAGGTGCTCGTAGACCTCATCGGTGATGACGAGCAGGTCGTGCTCGACGGCGATCCGCGCGATCGCGGTGATCTCCGCACGGGTGAAGACCGCCCCAGTGGGGTTGTGCGGCGAGTTCAGCAGGATGGCCCGGGTCCGCGGGGTGACGAGGGCCCGCAGTGCGGCGATGTCCGGGCGGAACCCCGGCGGCCGCAGCGTCACCGGCACGCGGATCCCGCCGGCCATCGCGATCGAGGCGGCGTAGGAGTCGTAGTAGGGCTCGAAGGCGATGACCTCGTCCCCGGGCTCCACGAGCCCGAGCATGGCGGCGGCGATCGCCTCCGTGGCGCCCGTGGTGACCAGCACCTCGCCGGCCGGGTCGTACTCCAGGCCGTAGAACCGGCGCTGGTGGTCGGCTATCGCCCTACGGAGCTCGGGAACGCCGGGACCCGGCGGGTACTGGTTGCCCCGGCCATCCAGCACGGCCCGGGCGGCCGCTTCGGCGACCGCGCGCGGCCCGTCAGTGTCGGGGAAGCCCTGGCCGAGGTTGACCGAGCCGGTCTCGACCGCCAGGGCGGACATCTCAGCGAAGATCGTCGTTCCCATGCCGGTAAGGCGGCGGCTGAGCAGTCGTCGGGTCACACTCACCATGACATCATGCCCGGGCCGCCGGCGGGTGCCGCGGCTTAGGGTGGGGGCATGCGCGTTGCCCTCTGCCAGATCCCGGTCAGCTCCCAGCCCGAGGTCAACCTCGAGCGGGTGCGTAGCGCACTGGAGGAGGCCGCGGCGCAGGGCGCCAGCCTGGCCGTGTTCCCGGAAGCGACGCAGATCCGCTTCGGCTGCGATCCCCGGCCGGTCGCGGCGCCCCCAGACGGCCCGTTCGGCACGGCGCTCGCCGCCGCGGCGCGCGCCGCAGGCGTCGCGGTCGTCGCCGGGATCTTCGAGCCTGCCCCCGGCAACCGGGTGTTCAACACGGCCGTCGCCTTCGGCCCGTCCGGCGAACTGGTGGCCGCCTACCGCAAGCTGCACCTGTTCGACGCACTCGGCCAGCGCGAATCCGACCTGGTCGCACCGGGCAGTGAGCCGGTCCTGGCCAAGCTGGGCGGGCTGTGTGCCGGCCTGCAGATCTGCTACGACCTGCGGTTCCCCGAGCTGACCCGGCTGCTGGCCGGGCGCGGCGCGGAGCTGATCGTGCTGCCGGCGGCGTGGGGAGCCGGGCTGTTCAAGGAAGACCACTGGATCACGCTGGCCCGGGCCCGGGCGATCGAGAACACGGTGTGGGTGGCCGCGGCCGGTCAGGTCCCCGACCCGGACGAGCCGCCGACCCGGGCGCCAACCGGAATCGGCCGCAGCGTACTGATCGACCCGCTGGGGACGGTCCGGCTCGACCTGGGCCCCTATCCGGGGGTGGCCGTGGGCGACGTTGACACCGGCTTCACGGCGCGGGTGCGGGCGATGCTGCCCAGCCTGGAGCACCGGCGTCCCGACGTGCTCGGCGACGGGGCGGGCCCGGCCCTAGGCTAGTGCGCTGCGAGGAATTGAGCGGTCATCGTGCTGCCTCCGGTACCGCGCGAGCACGGCGGCGCCGGCCTGCTCGGCCGACAGGCACTCCAGGTACGCGGGCGGGCGGCCGGCCGGGAAGAGCCGCTCGCCGGCGCCCAGGATGGCGGGGAAGGTCAGCAGCCGGTACTCATCGATCAGGCCGGCGGCCATCAGCGCGTGCACGACGCTGAGGCTGCCGGTGATGATCACGTCGCGCGCCTCGCGCCTGACGGCGCCGGCCATGTCGCCGGGCAGGACCCGGGAGTTCGCCCACGCCGACGCGTCGGTCAGCGTGCGGGAGGCGACCAGCTTGGGCACGGCGTTCATCCGCGCCGAGAACGG
>JBEKCN010000112.1:0-7882 GCA_050014855.1 Streptosporangiaceae bacterium
CTGCCGGTGCCGTCGCGCACGGCAATCGAGTACACGATCCGGATCGGGCTCGCGCTGAACTGCTCGATCGCCGGCTGGTGCCGGTTCGCGCGGAAGAACTACTTCTACCCGGACATGCCGAAGGACTACCAGATCTCCCAGTACGACGAGCCGCTGTGCACCGACGGCTGGCTGGACGTGACGCTCGACGAGGGTGAGGCGGAGCCGCTGCACGTGCGGGTCGGTATCGAGCGCGTGCATCTGGAGGAGGACACCGGCAAATCGATGCACGTGGGCGGGGCCACCGGCCGGATCCAGGGCGCCGACTACTCGCTGGTCGACTACAACCGGGCCGGCATCCCGCTGGTGGAGATCGTGACCAAGCCGATCACCGGTACGGGTGCGGCCGCTCCCGTGGTGGCCCGTACCTACGTCGCGGAGCTGCGGGAGGTCGTCCGGTCCCTGGGCGTGTCCGACGTGCGCATGGAGGAGGGCTCGCTGCGCTGCGACGTGAACACGTCGCTGGCGCCCCGCGGCTCGGCGGTGCTGGGCACCCGGACGGAGACCAAGAACGTCAACTCGCTGCGCTCGGTGGAGCGGGCCGTCCGGTCCGAGATCGAGCGGCAGGCCGCCGTGCTGGACGCGGGCGGAAAGGTGGCCCTGGAGACCCGGCATTTCCACGAGGACACCGGCCTCACGACGCCCGGCCGCAGCAAGGAGGAGGCGGAGGACTACCGCTACTTCCCCGAGCCGGATCTGGTGCCGATCGCGCCCCCGTCCGAATGGGTGGAGCAGATCCGGCGGTCGCTGCCCGAGCTGCCCTCGGCGCGGCGGGAACGGCTCCAGGCCGAGTGGCACCTGTCCGACGCCGATATGGCCGCGCTGCGTAACGCGGACGCGTTCGACCTGGTAGCCGGCACCGTAGCCGCGGGCGCGTCCCCGGCTGACGCCCGGAAGTGGTGGCTGGGCGAGCTGTCCCGCCGCGCGAACGAGACCGGCACCGCGCTGTCCGCCCTCCCGATTACGCCCGATCAGGTGGCCCGGGTCGCGGGCCTGGTGTCGTCCGGCGCGCTGAACGACCGGCTGGCCCGCCAGGTGATCGATGGAGTGCTGGCCGGCGAGGGCACCCCGGACGATGTGGTCAAGGCGCGCGGCCTGGCCGTGGTCAGTGACGACAGCGCGCTGCAGGCCGCGGTCGACGAGGCCATCGCCGCTCACCCAGGTGTCGCGGAGAAGATCCGCAGCGGAAAGGTCGCCGCGGCCGGGGTCCTGGTCGGCGCGGTCATGAAGGCCACCCGCGGCCAAGCCGACGCCGCCAAGGTCAGCGAGCTGATCCTGTCCCGCCTGACCTAGCGCGGCAGGGCGGTGCGCCGCCAGTGGCCGGGGCCGGGGGCAAGCGGCGCGCGAAGTTGCCGGGATCTGTCCGTCCATGCCGAACGGAACCGTCCGGTAGCCGTCCGTGCTGCGGACGACGCGGCGGCTGTGGCAGCGTCCCGCCGGACGGCAAGCACGGCCAAGATGGCGGCGATCTCCTCGGCGCTGGCATCGCCCCGAATGACCCGCAGCACCGGCCGGCCCGGCTCGTCTGATGGCACGATGCCAGTCTAGGCGTCCCCCAGGGGCCAGCGCAGGCGTGCCCCCGGGCCAGCCTTGGGTTCAGGCAGGCCGGGGCGGAGGCGCACCGGACGCCAGCTCAGTCGTCCGAGCGGCCCACGATGATGCCGAACTCGCGGTGCACCCGGGTCCAGAACGCGTCCCGCAGCCATTCGCGCGCTTCCTGGTAGGAGCGCAGCGACAGGCCGAGCTCCTTCTCCGCCTCGACCAGCAGCTCCTTATCGATCACTGGCGGCAGGATGGGACCGGGGAGCAGGTCACGGATGTTGTCGGTGCCGCGGGTCAGGATCCACTTCTGCGCCACGTGCTCACCGGCTTCCTCGACCCGCCCCCGGACGGGGCCGAGCCGGGCCGCGGCGGGCCCGTGCAGGCCCCCGTGGCCGGCCGTGGCCGTGCTCGCGGCGGCCGGGGCGTGCGGCACGGGGCCGCCGGGCGCCGCACCGGGCACGGTCGCCCCGTGCAGCGGGCCTCCCGGGTAGGGGGGGTGGGCCAGCTTGACGGCCGGTCTCGGTACCCGGTCGCCGAAGAGCTGCGCGGGGGAGGGCACGGTGCCGGCCGTCGGCTCCTCGGGCTGGGCGGGCTCGACCACGCTGGCCGGCTGCCGGGTGAAGTAGGGCTTGACGAACGCGCTGTCCAGGATCTCCACTGTGTCGGACTCCCAGACCAGCCGCTCCGCCTGGTTCGTGCCGTACGGCGGCTCGATCCCCCACAGGTGCACGCGGACGCCGTAGGCCTGTGCGGCCTCCACGGCGGGCACCATGTCCTCGTCCCCGGCCACCAGGATCGCGTCGGTGATCGCCCGGTGCCGGGCCAGCGCCTCCATGTCCGCGCGGATCTGGGCGTCCACGCCCTTCTGCTGGCCACGGGCGTTGAGGTTGCCGAGCCGCAGCTTGACCATCGGCATCTGGGCGATCACCCGCTGGTCGATCGTGGGTACCCGGTCCCGCGCCGCGTCGTACCAGTAGACCCGCAGCAGCTCACCGCGCACGAGCTCGTCCGCGTGCTTGCTGACGGCGTTGATGAGCGGTACGGCGTCGACGCGGAAGTCACGGCGCGAGCTGGTGCCGAGCAGCAATTCCCCGGCGGCAGCGTAGATGTAACCCACGTCAACCATGACGGCGTAGCGGGCCAGCAGCGGTAGCGGGGCTGCGTATTCGCTCATCGTGTTCACGACTTTAGGCCAGGCCGCTCAGTGGCCGCGCCGCCGGCGCGCGACCGAAGCCGCAAAATAACGCCTGGTCTGCGCAAATGGCACAAATGGGGGCACCCGTTGATGATCGGCCCGGCCCCGGCCGCTTGCGTCACTGTGGGTGAGGTAGCAGCGCACCGTAGCTGGTCTCACGGGCCACGGTGCTCCTTTCCGGGGCCTTTCCGGGGCCGGGCGGGACGTGGGGTGCCGCCCGGTCAAGGGGCCGTGCGCCATCGGTGGCGTGAGCAAAAGAACGTTACAATGAGCATTGTCTCAATGCAATGAATAATTATCGCCGCGCCCGGCGCGGCGCCCTGCGTAAGGTGAGCCCATGGGCGAGTACCGGATCGACGAGCTGGCCCGGCTGGCCGGGGCCACTGTCCGCAACATCCGCGTCTACCAGGACCGCGGCCTGCTCGACCCGCCCCGGCGCGACGGCCGCGTCGGCATCTACACCGACGCCCACCTGGCCCGGCTGCGGCTTATCGGCCAGCTGCTCAAGCGCGGCTACACCTTCGCCAACATCGATGAGCTTCTGGCCGTCTGGGAGCGCGGCGGGGACATCGCCGAGATCCTCGACCTGGAGTCCGCCGTGGGCCTGCCCTGGTCCGACGAAATACCGGCCTACGTCACCGCGGCCCGGCTCGCCGAGATGTTCGGTGGCGAGGTCACCGCGGCGGACATCACGCAGTCGGTCGCGCTCGGCCTGATCGAGCCCGACGGGGCCCGGTACCGGGTGCCGAGCCCGCGTCTGCTCAACGCGGGCGCCGAGCTCGTATCGGTGGGGATGCCGCTCAGCGCGGTCCTGGAGATGGCCGGGCGGCTCCGCGCGCAGGTCGACGCTGCCGCGAGCGACCTGGCCCGCACCGTGACCCGCTACGTGCTGGCCGCGCATCTGCGGGACGCCATGCTTCAGGGCCAGGACATCGCCCAGGTGGCCGCCATCACCCGCCGCGTCCGGCCGCTGGCCCAGGCCGCCGTGGACGCCATGCTGGCCCAGTCCATGGCCCAGCACGTCCCCCAAGCCATGGGCGACCACTTCGCTCAGGTCCTCGACCACCTAGCGCAAGAAAAAGCCGCCACCTAATCCTGAGCAGGCCTTAAGTCGAGGCTCCCGTGACAGCCTAACGAACCCGGGCCGAAGGCTCGGGTGAGCGGCCGGTGCTATCGGTGAGCACCGCAGCAGGACCTACGGTGAGGCGCTCGCTACCGGCCCAGCGAGCTGGGCCTTGTGCCCGGCGAGTGGCCGGTGTGTCGGCGAAGTACCACCGCGGGGCGCGGAGCGCAGCGGGGGGTTCCGGGGGGTCGCCCCCCCCGGGCCAGCACAGCGCAGCGGGGGGTTCCAGGGGGTCGTCCCCCCGGGCTAAAGCGGTATGTTCCCGTGCTTCTTGGGCGGGAGGGTCTGCCGCTTGGTCCGCAGCGCACGGAGGGCTTTGGTTACCTCCGAGCGGGTCTCGGCCGGCCGGATGACCGCGTCGACGTAGCCGCGCTCGGCCGCGATGTAGGGGTTTGCGAGCGTGTCCTCGTACTCGGTGACCCGCTGGGCCCGCAGTGCGTCGGGGTCGTCGGCAGCGGCCAGCTCCCGGCGGTGCAGGATGTTCACCGCGCCCTGCGCGCCCATGACCGCGATCTGCGCCGTAGGCCAGGCCAGGTTCACGTCACCGCCCAGGTGCTTGGAGCCCATGACGTCGTAGGCGCCGCCGTAAGCCTTGCGGGTGATGACGGTGACCTTGGGCACGGTGGCCTCGGCGTAGGCGTAAATGAGCTTGGCCCCGCGCCGGATGATCCCGTTCCACTCCTGGCCGGCGCCGGGCAGGAAGCCGGGCACGTCCACGAAGGTCAGGATCGGGACGCTGAAGGCGTCACAGGTGCGGACGAACCGGGCGGCCTTCTCCGACGCGTTGATGTCCAGGCAGCCGGCGAAGTGCATCGGCTGGTTGGCCACGATCCCGACCGGCGAGCCGGCCACCCGGCCGAAGCCGCAGACCATGTTCGGCGCGAACCCCGTGTGTACCTCGAGGAAGTCGCCGTCATCCAGCACGCCGGTGATGACCGAGTGCATGTCATACGGCTGGTTCGGTGAGTCCGGGATCAGCGTGTCCAGCGCCTCGTCGTCGGCGGTGACCTCCTCCGCCGCGGCGGGGTCGGCGGGGGCGCCGATGACCGGCGGGTCTTCGAGGTTGTTGGACGGCAGGTAGGACAGCAGTTCGCGGGCGAACTCGATGCAGTCGTCCTCGTCCTTGGCCTGGTAGTGGGCGACGCCGGACCGGACGGCATGCGCGTGCGCCCCGCCTAGCTCCTCGAACGTCACTTCCTCACCGGTCACCGTCTTGATCACATCCGGGCCGGTGATGAACATGTGCGAGGTTCCCTCCACCATCAGGGTGAAGTCCGTGATGGCCGGCGAGTAGACCGCCCCGCCCGCACACGGGCCCATGATCAGCGAGATCTGCGGGATCACCCCGGACGCCATCACGTTCCGGTAGAAGACCTCGCCGAACAGCCCGAGCGCGACCACCCCCTCCTGGATCCGCGCCCCGCCGCCGTCGTTGAAGCCGATGATCGGGCAGCCCACCTTGAGCGCGTGGTCCATGACCTTGACAATCTTGGTGCCGTAGACCTCGCCCAGCGACCCGCCGAAGACGGTGAAGTCCTGGCTGAACACGGCGACCGGGCGGCCGTCCACGGTGCCGTGCCCGGTGACCACGCCGTCCGCGTACGGCCGGTTCTCGGCGATACCGAAATCGGTGGCCCGGTGCCGGGCGAACTCGTCGAACTCGTCGAACGAGCCCGGATCCAGGAACCGCTCGATCCGCTCCCGCGCGGTCAGCTTCCCCTTCTCGTGCTGCTTGACCACCGCCTGCTGCGAGCCCGCGTGCGTGGCCTCCTGGCGGCGCCGCTCCAGGTTGGCGATCTTCCCCGCCGTGGTGTGCAGGCCCCAGTCCTTTTCCTTTTCCTTTTCTTTGTCCTGGTCGAGGCCGTCGGGAACGGTGTCCGGCTGGGCGGAAGCATCACTGGTCATGAGGTAAGGGTACCGAGGGTCCGGCTGGGTGTATCGCTACGCTTGCGAGGTGGATCGGGAGACGATTGACCGGGACAGCGACCGTTACCGGATGCCAGAGCCGATGCGGCGTGACGTCCGCCTGCTCGGCCGGGTGCTCGGCGAGGTGCTGAGCCAGGCCGGTGGCGAGGATCTGCTCGATGACGTGGAACAACTCCGGCACGCCGTGATCGAGGTCCGGCGGTCGGCGATCGCGGGTATCCCAGATCCGGATTCCGGCGCCTCGATGGACGGCATCGCAGCGCTCGTCGCCTCCTGGCCGCTGGACCGCGCGGAGCAGGTGGCCAGCGCCTTCACCGTGTACTTTCACCTGGCCAACCTGGCCGAGGAGCATCAGCGCATCCGGGCCCTGCGGGAGCGGGACGCGGCGGGCCACCCGCTGCCGGAGTCGCTGGAGGCGACGGTGGCCCAGATTCGCGGGGACTGGGGCGATGACGAGATCGGGGAGCTGCTCGCGGGGCTGCGCGTGCACCCGGTATTCACCGCCCACCCCACCGAAGCGCGTCGCCGGGCGGTGGTCGAGTCGCTGCGCCGTATCTCGGTGCTGGTGGACGCCTTCGACGACCCGCGTGCCGCCGCCACCGACCACGAGGAGACGCTCCGCGAGCTGCGTGAGCAGATCGACGTGCTGTGGCGCACCGCACAGCTGCGGGTCAACGCCATGGACCCGATCGATGAGGTCCGGACGGTGATGGCCGCGTTCGACGAGACCCTGTTCAGGGTCGTTCCGGCGCTCTACCGGTCGATGGACCACGCGGTCGCGGGCCCGGACAGCGGCAGCGTCCCGACCCGGGTGCCCGCGTTCCTGCGGTTCGGCAGCTGGGTGGGAGCCGACCGGGACGGCAACCCGTTCGTGACGGCCCGGGTCACCCGGGAAGCCGCCACCATCCAGGCCGATCATGTGCTGCGCGCGCTGGAGCGGGTGACCACCCGGATCGGGCGGGCGCTGACCCTGCACGAATCCATGACGCCAGCGTCGCCGGGACTGCGCCGCGCGCTCGATGCCGCCGCTGCGGCGCACCCAGAGCTGATCGCCGAGATCTCGGCCCGTTCCCCGCAGGAGCCCTACCGGACCTACCTGCTCTACGTCGCGGCGCGCCTCGAGGCGACCCGTAACAGCGACGCCGACCTCGCCTACCCGGGGCCGGACGCATTCGTGGCCGATCTGCGCCTGATCCAGGGTTCGCTGGTGGCCGCGGGAGCGCACCGGCAGGCCTACGGCGAGTTGCAGCACCTCATCTGGCAGGCGGAGACGTTCGGCTTCCACCTCGCCGAGCTGGAGATCCGCCAGCACAGCGAGGTACACGCCCGGGTGCTCGCCGAACTGCGGTCTGCGCCCGAGGACGCGCCGCTGTCGGCGGAGGCCGAGGAAGTGCTGGCGACCCTGCGGGTGGCCGCCTGGATCCAGCATCGCTTCGGGGTCGAGGCGTGCCGGCGGTACGTGGTCAGCTTCACCCGGTCGGCGCAGGACATCGCCGCCGTCTACGAGCTGGCCCAGCTGGCCGTGCCAGCCGGGGACGCCCCGGTCCTGGACGTGGTACCGCTGTTCGAGAGCGGGGAAGACCTGGCCAACGCGCCCCGCGTGCTGACCGAGATGCTGGAGCTGGCCCCGGTCACGGACCGGGTCGCGGCCAATGGCCGGAAGCTCGAGGCGATGCTCGGCTACTCCGACTCGGCGAAGGAGCTCGGGCCCGCCACCGCGACGCTAAGGCTGTTCGACGCGCAGGCCGAGCTGGCCGCCTGGGCGACCGCCCACGACGTTGCGCTGACCTTGTTCCATGGCCGCGGCGGGGCACTGGGCCGCGGCGGCGGCCCGACCGGGCAGGCGGTGCTGGCCCAGGCGCCCGGGTCGGTCGCGGACCGGTTCAAGGTCACCGAGCAAGGTGAGGTGATCTTCGCCCGGTACGGCCGGGCGGTCGTCGCGAAGCGGCACCTGGAGCAGGTCACGTCGGCCGTGCTGCTGGCCTCCTCACCGGACCGGACCGGCAGCAACGCCGAGGTCTCGCTGCGGTACCGCCGCGTCGCGGACGTGATCGATG
>JBEKCN010000113.1:0-7838 GCA_050014855.1 Streptosporangiaceae bacterium
AATTCCGGGCGTGTATGTCACGGTCACCGGTGCGATTACAGCCGATCAGCGGGAAATGGCGGCCCTTTTGCACGCCGGCCCGCGCAGCGTGATCACGGGGTCGGCAGCCGTCCGCCGTTGTGGCATCCGGCCGCCCACCTCAGCCACCGTGGATGTGCTGGTCCCGGCTGAGGTGAGGCGCCAGAGCACCTCCTATGTCCGGGTGCGGCGAAGCGGGCGGATGCCGTCGCAGATTCGGGCCACGGGACAGATCCGGTTTGCCGCACCGGCTCGCGCCGTTGCCGACGCCGCGCGGGCCTTGACCAGCCTGCGTGACGTCCGGGCGCTGGTTTCGGACGCGGTACAGAAGCGGGTGTGCTCGATCAAGGCGCTGTGGACGGAACTGGACGAGGGTCCCGTCCCAGGATCAGGTTTGCTACGGCGGGCTTTAGCTGAGGTCACGGATGGAATCCGATCGGTGACCGAAGGCGACCTGAGACTGCTGCTCAAGCGGGCCCGGGTACCGACGCCGATGTTCAATGCGCGGCTCTACGACGGTGACCTGCTCATCGCGGTCGTTGATTGCTGGTGGCCGGACGCGGGAGTTGCTGGCGAAGTGGACTCCCGGGAGTACCACTACCGCGCGGACGATTGGCAGCGCACGATCCGCCGGCACGACCGGCTGGTGGCCCACGGAATCCTGGTCCTGCACTTCACTCCGCAGCGAATGAAGGAGGAGCCGGAGGAGATCGTGCGGGAGATTCTAGCCGCGCTCACACAGGGCGCAGCCCGGCCACCGCTGGCACTGAAAACCCTCCCGGCCGAGGCCTGAGGGCGCGCAGGCCAGCGAGGCGCCGCCTCCCCGGTCAGCCGGGGGCGCCGCCTCCCGGTCAGCCGGGGGCGCCGCCTCCCGGTCAGCCGGCCCTCTTTCGGTCAGCCGGCCCTCTTTCGGTCAGCCGGCCCTCTTTCGGTCAGCCGAGGGGGGCGGTCGTCCGGGCCGAGGCGGCGTATTGGCCCGAGGCCGGACGGCGTAGCTGGTCAGGCCTGCTCGGCGGCCAGGTGGGTGCTAAAGCCCAGCAGCGCCAAACCCGTGGCGCCATCCAGGCTGCGGCGCACCCCGCGCCGCAGCAGCAAACACCGGGCCCGGTACAGCGATACGACCCGGCCTCCCGCCAGCGCGTTCTTGGTGACGACCGCGAAATCGGGACCAGGAATCAGGATCAGGACCTCCGCGAAGACGGGGAACGAGCCGTACGCCGACCATTGCGCCCATGAATTCCTGCCCCGCCCGTGGCCGTTCCACCCAGGGAGCGGAGCGGCCGCGGGGAGGGTCGGCGTCAAACGGGCCGCTTGCGGCGGGAGCCCGATGGCGCCGATGAGCCGGCGGGAAGCGCGGCGGGCCGACGCGAGACCGGCGGGCGCGAGACCGGAGCCGGTGAGCCCGGCGGGCGCGAGCCCGGGGGCGGCGGGGCGGGCCGACCTGAGGGAGGGGGCGGCGAGGCCTGCGGGCGGAGGAGGAACCGCCGGAGCAGGGCGCGCTCGAGGAGCGTCCAGGCCGTCGTGATCAGCAGGTAGAGCCCGGCCGCGAGCGGCAGGAACGCCGCGAACACCGCGGTCAGGTAGGGCATCAGGCCCGTCAGCCAGGGCGGCACGGCGGCGGGCTGGCCCGGCTGGGTGCTGCCTGTCCCCGCCGGGGTCTTTTTCGGCACGATCGTCCCCGGCCCGGATGGGACCGGCCCGGCGAAGCGGCGGGCGGCCCGCGCGGCCAGCCAGCCAACGAGGCCGAGCAGGACGAACAGCGCCGCGAAGACCGCGCCCTGGGCGCTCAGCGGGCCGGCTCCGCCGAGCCAGTGGCTGCCGAGCTGCGCGCCGAACAGGTAGTGGGTCAGCAGTTCGTTCGGGGCTCCGCCAACCGACGCGGAGCGGAACAGCAGGTACATCACGGACAGGAACGGCCACTGGAGCAGGAGCGGGAGGCAGCCGGCGAGCGTGCCCGTGCCGTTTTCCACGTACAGCGCTTTGAGCTCGCGGGAGAGACGGTCGGGCTGCTTAGCGTAGCGCTGCCGGAGCGCCTGAACCTGCGGGGCGATCCGGGCCTGCGCGGCCTGGCCGCGCATCGCGTAGTAGCTGAAGGGCAGCACGAGCAGCCGGACGGCGACGGTGAACGCGGCGATGGCCACGGCCACGGCCAGGCCGCCGGCCACGGGCGTGAGCAAGGCGGACAGGGTGGTGACAAGGTGATACGCGGCGTCGACGGGGACGCCAAACAGACCGAACATGACGGGCAACCCTCCAGCGGGCCAGAACGAACGATTGACGGCTGGAGACGGCCGCGATCAGGTGTGCCGCCGGCGCATTACCGCGACATGGAGCCCCGTGGTGACGGCGCGGGGTCCCGGCGAACATCGGGGCCCGGCGTGGTCACGGCGGTCCTGCTCCGGCGCTCACGCCGGGTCACAGGGCTGCCACGGCGGCGATCAGGCGGCCGCCGGGACCTCCGAGGGTGCTCGCGGCCGCGGCCTGCCCGCCGCGTCAGGGTCGCGCTGCCGCAGGAACGCCGCGCTCCATGACTTCTCCCGCAGGCCTGCCGCGCGCCGGGTCAGCGGGACCGCTGTCAGGGCGCGCACCATCCTGGCGCTGTCGGCCAGCACGCCGGCCGCCAGGCTCATCAGGACAGCGGCCAGCACCGCGGTGGTGACGACCGGGAGGTTGCCCGAGCCGAGGAGAAGGTGCCCGACGACGAACCAGACGAGGACGGTCACGGCAAGCGCAGCACCCCGCATGCTGGGCACGGTCACCACCTCCCCGCTGTCGCGGGCCGTCCTACCGGCCCGCCCGGGCGAACTCTGCTGCCCCTCAGCGTACGTCAGCCAGCTCGGCGACGCCGGTGAGCAAACGATCGACGTCGGAACGGTCGTTGTAGTGGACGAGGCCCGCGCGGACGGCACCACCGGAATCGCGGATACCCAGCGCCCCGGTGAGCTCCCAGGCGTAGTTGTGCCCGTTCCAGACGTTCACCCCGCGCCCGGCCAGGTAGGCCGCGACGTCCGCCGGGGTATGGCCGGCCACGTTGAAGTAGGCGGTGGCGGTCCGGCTGGGGGCTTTCCCGTACAAGGTCACGTGCTCCATCGCTTCCAGGCCGCCGAGCAGGTCCGCGAACAGCCGCCCCTCGTGCTCCTGGACCGCCGTCATCGAGTCGAGTATCCGCGCGCGGCGGGTGCCGTAGCGCTCGCCGCCCAGGCTGGCCAGGTGATCCACGGCGGCCGTCACCCCGGCCAGGTCCGCGTAGGCGGGCGTGCCCAGCTCGAAACGTTCCGGCACCGTGTCGGGCGAGGAGGCGAGCTTGTCCGGGTGGAGCGTCTCCAGCAGCGCCGGGTCGGCGATCACGGCGCCGATGTGCGGCCCGGACCACTTGTAGGCGCTCGTCGCGTAGAAGTCGGCGCCCAGCGTTCGGACGTCGACGGGCGTGTGCGGGGTGGCGTGCACCCCGTCGATGTAGGTCAGCGCACCCACGCTGTGAGCCGCCCGGGAGATCGCCGCCACGTGCGGGCGCGTACCGAGGATGTTGCTCGCCGCCGTCACCGCGACGAGCCGCGTCCGGTCGGACAGCAGTGAGTCGTACTGAGCGGCGGGAAGCTCACCCGTCGATATGTCGACATCAGCCCAGAGCACGGTGACCGCGGCTCGGGCGGCGGCCTGGATCCACGGCCGAACGTTCGCGTCGTGGTCCAGCCGGGAAACCACGACCTCGTCGCCGGGCCGCCAGGTGGCCGCCAGTGCGCCGGCGAGGCGATAGGTCAGCGTGGTCATGTTCGGGCCGAGGATGACCCCGTCCGGGACACCGCCCACCAGATCGGCGACCGCCTGGCGGCAGCCGCTGGTGATCGCGCTGGCCCGGTGGCTGGCCGGGAAGGCACCGCCAGCGTTGCCGATCCCAGCCCGGGCCGCGGCCGCCACGGTGTCGATGACCACATCCGGCACCTGCGTCCCAGCCGCCCCGTCCAGGTAGGCGTATCCGTCGCGCAGCGCTGGATAGGCGGCCCGTACCGTTTCTACATCGAATGTCACGCTGCCCATGTTTGCACTGCCGGCCAGGACGCGCTCAGGCTGGCCAGCCCGGATCGCGGCCGAACAGGTGCAGCATCGTCTCCACACGTCGCCCCGCACCGGCGCCGCCACCAGCAGGCCCGCGGCCTCAGGCGGCCGCAGCTGCGGCGTTCCTGCCCACCAGCCCCCGAACACGAGCTCCGGATCGGCGGGCCGGTAGTCGGTGCCGAGGGACCGGGCCAGGTCCCAGGCGTGCACGTTCCACTTGGCACAGGCCACCCCCGCCATCGCGCCGACGGTCACGACCGCGCCACGGTAGCCACGGGTCCACCTTGACGCACTGGCCCGCCCGGGAGCGCGTACGCTATGCACTGGCCGGGCCCTGCGCCACCGCGCGCCGGGCCCACAGCGGAATCGCCAGCAGAAGGGAACCGGGGAACGGCATGCCGTTGAGGAAGCGTCCGCAGGCCAGTAATAAGGCGCTGGAGAAGCACGCGGCAGACGTCGAGCTCGCCGGGAAGTTCGACGACCTGCTGACCGCGGGCCGCCAGGCCGAGCTGGAACTGCGCGAAGCCGATGCCCGCCACGCCCCGCTGATCGAGCGCCGGCGGCTGGCCATCAACCTCGATTCAGCCCTGACCGCAGTCATGCGCGCGGCCTACGCCGCGCAGCGGGCGGAGATCGGCGCACTCGGCTACGACGACCGGATCTTCCGGCGCAAGGCGATGGCGCGGCCCGAGGTACACGCCCTTACGGCCGAGGCCGAGCGGCTGCTGACGCTGCGGGAGAGCCACCGGCTCAACGGCATCCCCCCGGCGCCGCTCGAGCCCGCCGTATAGGCAGCACGGATAACCAGCCCGGATAGGCGGCGCAGCCCGCCAGCCCGGATAGGCGGCGGCCGTACACCGCTGCGGCCTGCCGCTCGCCGCCGGGCCCGGCCGCCACGGCCGGCGGCTCATCCGGCTGGCGGGCGCAGCCAGCCATCCGGATGAGCCGTCGGCATAACCTGCCTGACGACTGCATCAAAGGGCGGCAGCGCGGCTCCGTATTCCAGGACGGCACCCTTGGGGGCCGGCGCGGCGCCGCACGGGCGGGTCATAACGTCACCGCCCGGCGACACGCGCGCCGACCTGGGACTGTTCCCGATGCGGCCCGGACGGCCCGGGCCGGTCTTACAGTCGTACCGGCAAGACAGGGCAGTCGCCCCGCTAACAGAAAAGAGCTGGAGCCGGTCGCTGGCGCTGGCCGGGCCCCTCCTCGGCGACCCGCCGCGAGACAGCCGGTGACCGGGGGACGGCCGCCGCCAACCTGCGGTACCCCCGCCGCGTCTAATTATCGAACCCTGGGGGCCCGGGGGACGTTTAATCAGGTACCAGCGGGCAGTCAAGATGAGCCACCCGGCCGACTCGCTGACCACGGTCCACGAGCCGGCGGTGAGACGTCACGGCCTGCCCGGTGGATCCCGGTCGGCCGCGGCGCCGGGGCGGGACGATTGGACCAGACCAATTCGGCCGTGTCTCTTGCGCGCTGGGACACCCCGGAGCCAAGCTGGTCTAGAGCAGTTGGTCTAGGCCACTGACACTGGCGAGATGGCCCCCAGCCACCCCGCCCGTCCCGCAGAGGGCCTCCTGGCCGGCCACCGGCAGTGCCACGAGGCGTAGTCAGAAAATGTCATAGTGGATAGTCCGCCGGAAGCTACAAAAAGGTTCCGGGAATACGGTCAGAATGAGCCATGTTGCAGCTTGCACTGGCTGCGGCACACTAAGATGTGGTCCAGAACACGCACGATAAGAAGCTCGCGAGGAGGCACGGCATGTGCCAACACACGCCACAGTGTCCGGAGGCGTCAGCACCGGACCGGGAGGCGGCCCGAACGCTGGCCAGTCACCCCGACCAGGGCTGGAGCTTGCTCTGCAACGGGATTGTTATTTTTGAAGACACGGGCGAACTGCTCCCCGGGGGGGCGACGATTGCCCCGCACAGGCCGACTGACCTGGTATTTTACTCGACGGTGACCGGCTCCCGGCCTTCGCACGCGCCCGCTGCGTAATACCGCGCAGAAGATTCTTGCAGTCAATAGTGAAACGACGCTGTGAGAAATTCTGCATCCGGAACGGGCTACCCGTTCCGGGGATGATTACAGAACGGCAACGCACGACAAAAGTGTCGACGTTCAAATCGTTATCAAGCGGTGAATCCCGCGCACCGTTGCTCTTTGCAGGTGGTTGCAGCCGCTCTTTAGGCGGCGCACCATACGGGCGCCTGGATGCCTCCGCCGCGGCCTCAGCGCTCCTGCGGCACGACGTCAGTCAGCCAGCCCGTGACGGCATCCGCTATGGCCGCCGGATTCCGGGACAGCGTATGCGTCTCGCCTTTCAGGACGACGACCCGGATCAGATCACCGGCATCGGGGATTCCGAACGGATCGCGGTCCCCGTTCACAACGAGCACGCTCGCGCCGTCGCTGGCGGCCATCCGCAACTCGGCCTCCCGCGTGGTTGAGGCGCCGGTTCCGGCCAGTTCGCCTCGGCGCCGCGCCGGGGGCCGGAGCGGGAACGCCAGCGCGATCACTCCCCTGGCTTGCACGGCCGCCGCGGTGCGGCAGGCCACCCGGGCGCCGTTGCTGCGGCCGCCGACAATCAGCGGGATACCAGAGCCCAGCATCGGCCGCGGGCCGCCGCGCAGCGCGGCGATGATCTCGCACCACGCTTCGTCCTGCCGGGCGGCCGAACCGGGAGCCCGGGCGCCTTTGACCTGGTAGGGCTGGGTGACCAGCGCCACGGCGCCGCCGGCCGTCAGGGCAGCATCCCTGGCGGCGAGCAGGTCTGGCGCGCTGACCGAGCCACCGGCCCCGTGGGTGAGCGCGAGCAGGAAACGCGGGCCCGGGGCGCGGCCAGAACCTGGGCGGCCAGAACCTGGGCGGATGGGCCCGGTGCGGCCAGGCCGGGCCAGGTCGACCAGAGCCCGCCCGGCGCTGGTCCCGACCTCGGTGAGACTCCGGCCCGTCATCGGGGGGCTCATGGGCGGGCCGGCACTGGCCCCTGCCTGCCTACGCGGCATCGGAGGACCCGCCGGTGGCCGTCGCCGGCCCGTGACCGGTTCCCATCCCTGCGCCGACCCGCTGACGACCCGTCCCGCTGCCCTAGACGTCCAGCAGTTTCTTCAGGAACTCGCCGGTGTAGCTGGCCCCGACCATCGCCACTTCCTCGGGGGCGCCCGTGGCGATGACCGCTCCGCCGCCGGAACCGCCCTCCGGCCCGAGGTCGATGATCCAGTCGGCCGTCTTGATCACATCGAGGTTGTGCTCGATGACGATGACCGTGTTCCCCGTGTCCACCAGGCGCTGGAGCACACCGAGCAGCTTGCGGATGTCCTCGAAGTGCAGGCCCGTGGTGGGCTCGTCCAGGACATAGATCGTCCGCCCGGTGGCCCGCCGTTGCAGCTCCGTAGCTAGCTTGACCCGCTGGGCCTCGCCACCGGACAGCGTGGGCGCGGGCTGGCCCAGCCGTACGTAACCCAGGCCGACGTCAACCAGCGTCTTGAGGTGCCGGTGGATAGCCGGTACCGGCTCGAAGAAGGCAGCCGCCTCCTCGATCGGCATGTCCAGGACCTCGGCGATCGTCCTGTCCTTGTAGTGCACCTGGAGGGTGTCGGTGTTGTACCGGGCGCCTTGGCAGACCTCGCACGGCACGTAGACGTCCGGGAGGAACTGCATCTCGATCTTGATCGTGCCATCCCCCGAGCAGGCCTCGCAACGGCCGCCCTTCACGTTGAAGGAGAACCGGCCCGGCTGATACCCGCGAATCTTGGCC
>JBEKCN010000114.1:0-7821 GCA_050014855.1 Streptosporangiaceae bacterium
GGGGCCGCCTCGGCGTGCCGCTGGCGGCCCGCGTCGGTCAGCGTCACGTAGATACCGCGCCGGTCCAGGTCGCACAGGCAGCGCTCGACCAGCCCGCTCTTCTCCAGCCGGCTGATGAGCCGGGACAGCGCACTCTGGCTGAGGTGCACCGCGTCGGCCAGCTCCTGGGCGCGGAACTGGTGGTCCGCGCTTTCGGCGAGACGTTCCAGCACCTCAAAGTCGCTCACGCCGAGGCCGTGCCGCTCGCCGAGCTCACGCTCCAGCGCGGAGCAGACGGCCGCGTGCCGGGCGGCGATCTCCCGCCAGACGCCGACCACCTCGTCCGCTGGCGGCCCGGACCGCATCGTATCCACGGGCGCATTATAGGGCTCCGACGGGAGCTTGTGCAAGTGCATTAATTGTTCTTGCATCTAGTGCCTGTACATGCACATAGTCTCAGGCTGCTCAGCCTGGCCGGCCGGCGGAGATGATGATCAGCCAGGATGACCGCGGCTGACCCGTGGCGCCCATCCTCCCGGGCAGGGCGCCCGGCGACAGCCTGGTCCAGCTCACGCTCCACCGCGGGAGGCCGCGGCGCCGGAACGCGCGGGGCGCATCGGGCCCACGCAGGGGGTGCCGGGCCTGCATCCGGGCCAGTTCGTCCTGGCGCTGACGGCAGAGATCCAGGGCCATGTGATGGTTCATAACGGCAGCTCCTTTTCCTGATTGGTTTCCGAGTCCGCTTCCGGGCCGGCGTCCTGGTCCGCGTCCTTCGCCTGGCCCGCGGCCGATGCCGGCTCGGCGGCCGGCGTCGTGGGCACGTCCCGGCTCGCCAGGTCCAGCAGCGGATAGCTGAGGACGAGGTACTCGACCGGCAGGGCGCCGGGCGGCCGCAGCGACGGGTCGGCGCTGCGATCCCGGTAACGGTCCAGCGCGGCCATCAACAGCTCCTGCATTTCCTGCGCCTCGGCCGGCGTGATGTACCTGATGGTCTGGCTCTCCCCGAGCTGGGCCAGCCATTCGGCCGGCCAGGATCGCTTGCGGCGCAAGGCGGCGTTGGCGCGGTCCAGGGTCCGGGTGATCCAGAACTCGTCCAGCACCTCGGCCGCGGCCGCCGCCCGGGGATCGTCGTGCGCCGTGGTCAGGTTGACCACCCGGTTGACCCGGCGCCAGGGCCGCTCCCGGCCCTTGCCGCCGCCGGCCTCCTCCACCAGCCCGTATCTGGCCAGCGTCCGCAGGTGGAACGCGCAGTTGGCCGGGGTCTCACCGAGGATCTCCCCCGCCTGCGTGGCGGTCAGCGTTCCGGCGTGCAGCAGAGCCTCCAGGAGCGCCCAGCGGAGCGGGTGCGCCAGGGCGCGCATGACCGCCGGGTCTCTCAGCTCCATCTGGCCATCGCCCTCGCGCCGCGGCTGGCCGCTTTCGGCCCCGGTGGGCGCGGCCGCATCCGCCGCGTCCCGCGGGCCGTCACCCGGGGGCACTTGTTCGGAAGTCATGTTTCGAAATATTAGTCTCGAAAGACTCATTCCCGCAATAGTGGTGGAAACATTTCTTCCGACAAAGGTCCCTGCTGTCCGCGAGCCGCTGCGTGCGACGATGTAGCCATGCGGATTTCTGCGGTAACTTCCACTGATTTGTTCACCGGCAGCACTCGGCGCCCCCTGCAGATAATCCGCGTCACGCTGGTCAACGAGGGCCCGGGGGCGGTCACAAGCCCGCACATCCCGGTCCAGATCCGTGTCGACGGTCCGGCGGTGAGCACGCCCGAGCCGGTCCGGGTCACCGGCCTGGTGCCGGGCGGCACCCTGACCGCCGAGGTACCGGTGGAGTTCGCCGCTCCGTACCAGACCGGGAGCCTCCGCCGGGTGACCGCGGCCGCTATGGTGGCCGCCGGACCGGCCACCGGGGGCCCGGCCGAGCCGCAGGCACGGCTCGACGCGGACGTGACGGCGGCCGAGGCGGGCTGGACCATGTGGATGGTCAGCCACTTCCACTACGACCCGGTCTGGTGGGGCACCCAGGGCCAGTTCACCGAGTCGCGGCTGTTCCTGCCGGACGCCGACGGGTCGCTTCCCGACGTGCGGACCGCGTTCGAGCTGGTCCACCTGCACCTGGAGAAGGCCAGGGCGGACCCGGACTACAAGTTCGTGCTGGCCGAGATCGACTACCTCAAGCCGCACTTCGACACCTACCCCGAAGACCGCGCCGACCTGCGGCGCTTCATCGCCGACGGCCGGATCGAGCTCGTGGGCGGCACGTACAACGAGCCGAACACCAACCTCACCGGGGCCGAGTCCACGATCCGCAACGCCATCTCCGGGATCGGGTTCCAGCGCGACGTGCTGGGCGGGGACCCGCGGACCGGCTGGATGCTCGACGTCTTCGGGCATGACCCGGGGTATCCGGGCCTGATGGCGGCGGCCGGGCTGACCTCCTCGTCGTGGGCGCGCGGGCCGTTCCACCAGTGGGGCCTGGCGGGCGCCGAGGGCGGGAACCGGCGGATGCAGTTCACCAGCGAGTTCGAGTGGATGTCCCCGGACGGCAACGGCCTGCTTACCTCCTACATGGCCAACCATTACGGCGCCGGCTGGGCCATGCAGCATCTGCCGGACCTGGCCGCCGCGGAAACCGAGGCCTACAACCAGTTCCGGTCGCTGGCCGAGGTCGCCGCGACCCGCAATGTGCTGCTGCCGGTCGGCGCGGACCACGTGATCCCGCCGCGCTGGGTGACCGAGATCCACCGGGACTGGAACGCCCGCTACGTCTGGCCGAGGTTCGTCACCGCGGTGCCGGCCGACTTTTTCGGCGCCGTCCGGTCGGACGCCGCGGCGACCGGGGCGTGGATCACGCCGCAGACCCGCGACATGAACCCCATCTACACCGGCAAGGACGTCTCCTACAGCGACACCAAGCAGGCCCAGCGGGCCGCCGAGATCGCCTGCCTGGACGGCGAGCGGCTGGCCACGCTGGCGTGGCTGGCCGGCGCGCCCTACCCGGCCGAGTCGATCGACAAGGCCTGGCGGCAGCTCGCCTACGGCGCCCACCACGACGCCATCACCGGCACCGAGGGCGACCAGGTCTACCTCGACCTGCTGGCCGGGTGGCGGGAGGCCTGGGAACGCGGCGCCGCGGCCCGGGCCGCGGCGGCCCGGCACCTGGCGGGCGCGTCCGGCGCGGCCGGTGAAGCGACCGCGCCCGGCTGGGAGACCACGCTGTGCGTCTTCAACCCGCTGCCCCGCCCGCGGTCGGGGATGGCCTGGTTCACGCTGGCGATCGGCGAGACGGGCACGACGCGGATCGTGCTGCGGGATCAGCACGGCACCGAACTGCCCGCCCTCGCCGAGGGTGTCCAGCGGCATCCCGACGGGTCGCTGGCCGAAGTGACCCTCACCTTCCGGGCCGTGGACGTGCCCGCGCTCGGGTACCGCGCCTACTGGGCCGCGGCGGAATCCGGCCCGCCGCCTGGACCGGCCGCTGGCCCGGCCCTGGCCGGCTGGGCCGATACGCCCGGCACCGTGATCGAGAACGAGTCGTTCCGGGTGACGGCCGAGCCGGCCCGCGGCGGGACGGTGGCGATCACGGACCGGCGCACCGGGCATGACCTGCTGCGCGGTCCCGGCAACGAGATGGTCCTGGCCGAGGAGTACCCGGCTCACCCGCGCTGGAACGAGGGCCCCTGGCACCTGAGCCCGAAAGGCCCGGGCCGTGGCTCGGCGAGCGCCCCGGCCCGGGTCCGGGCGCAGCGCTGCCCGGCCGGGTCCCGGCTGCTGGCCGAGTTCGACCTGGAGGGGCTGGCCGTCATCCAGGAGACGCTGCTCTGGGACGGTGCGCAGCGGGTGGAGTTCCGCACCCACGTGGACGGCTGGGCCGGGCAGGACCACCTGCTGCGGGCCCGCTTCCCCGCCGACGTGCCCGGCGGCCTGCCGGTGTACCAGACGGCGACGGCCGTCATCGGGCGCCCGTTCGGCCACCCGGACGTCGACACCGCCGAGCACTGGTGCACGCTGGACAACCCGGCGCAGGACTGGTTCGGCGTGGGCTCCACCGCCCGGGTCGAGCTGACCCGCGCGGACGGCACCCAGCTGCCGCAGGCGATCGGGGTCGCCGAGGTCATCGCCCCGGAGGACCCCGGGCCCGGCCAGGACGCCATCCGCGCGCTGATCGCGGCGCTGGCCGCGGCGGGCGTGACCGCCACCTGCGCACGCTCGGACGGCCCGCGGTACGGCGCGATCGACGCGGACTCCAACCTGCCCGACGTGCGGATCGCGCTGGGCGGCCCGGAGGACAACGCGTTCACCGCCGCCGCCCTCAGCGCGGCCGGTTCGGCCTACGCCAAGGAGCTCGGCGCCCGGCTGGAGGCGGGGGGCCCCGCCCGGCTGTGGCTGCCCGCGGCCAGGTCCCGGCCGGAAACGTTCGTGCCCAGCGCGGACCTGCGGGGCCCGGCGGACCTGCCGGTGCTGATCGTGGCCGGCCGCGGCCCGGACGCGCTGGCCGCAGCCATCGCCGGCGTCACCCGGGATCTGGCCGACGCCGTGGTCCAGGTGCCCGCCGCCGACATCGCGGACGAGGTGACCGACAGCGAGGCGCCGCTGGCGGATCGTTCGGTGGCCGTGCTCAACCGGGGCACCCCCGGATGCGTCGTCAGCCCGGACGGCACGCTGCACCTGTCGCTGATGCGGGCGTGCAGCTCGTGGCCGGCCGGGGTGTGGATCGACGGCGACCGGCGCACCGCCCCGGACGGCAGCAGCTTCGCCTGGCAGCACTGGAGCCACACCTACGAGTACGCGCTGGCCGCGGGCCAGGGAGACTGGCGGGACGCGGGCTTCAGCGCCGCCACCACGGAGTACAACCACGATCTGATCACCTGCGAGGGCGGCGGCCCGGCGGCGCCGCTGGCCCCCGGGGTCAGCCTGGTCTCCGTCGATCATCCGGCGGTGCTGCTGTGCGCACTGAAGCCGCACGGGAACCCGCTGGCCAGCGGGCGTGCCGGGCTGCCCGCCGCGGCGGACGGGCTGACCATCCGGCTGCGCGAGACGCAGGGACGGCCAGCCCGGGCGCGGGTCACGCTGCGCGGCGGCATCGCCGCCGCCCAGCTGACCGACCTGCTCGAGGAGCAGGACCTCGGCGCGGTGCCCGTGCAGGCTGAGGACGCCGTCGTCGACCTGCCGCCGTTCGGCACGGTGACGGTGCTGCTGCGGCCGGTCGTGCCGCCGGCGTCGGCCCTGGACGCCGAGCCGCCGGTGCCGCACGGAACGACGAACCTGCTGACCGAGACCGCGGTCCCGGAGGGCACCCTGGCCAGCCTGCTGGAGCCCGCCCAGCCCGTCTACACCCGGTACTGGCTGCACGGCAAGGGGCCCGCCCCGGCCGGCAACCTGCCGGTGGCGGTACACGTCTCGCCGCACCTGAGCGGGCTGGGCCCGGACCAGGTGGCGCCGCTGCGGGTGACCGTGGCGTGCGGCACCGAGCCGGCCGCGGGCACGCTGCGCCTGCTCGTCCCGGCCGAACTGTCCGCCCGCTTCGGTGACCCGGCCCTGGGGACACCTGCCGGGGCCGCCACCGCGGCCGCCTACGACCTGCCTGCGGGCGGGTACGCGGCCTGGGACATCGCGGTGCGGGCCCGGCCCGGCGCGGCGCCCGGCCGGTACGTCATCGCGGCACAGGTCTCCGACGATCTCGGCCAGGTGATCGAGGACGCGGCCGTGCTGAACGCCGGCGGCCCGGGTGCCCCTGACCTGTACCGGCCGCACGATGAGGTGCTGCCGCTGATCGGGGCGGAGACGGCGGCCACCGCCCGCGAGCTCACCCTCACCGTGCCCACTCCGCGGCTGCGGCTCGCCCCGGGCGGCACCGCCGAGCTCACGGTCGAGCTGGCCAGCGGCATGGCCTCGCAGCTGCGCGGCGAGGCCCAGCTCATCTCGCCGTTCGGCAGCTGGGAGTCGCTCGGCCCGTGGACCCAAGGCTTCCGGATCGAGCCGGGCGGCCGGGCCAGCGCGCGGTTCCGGGTCCGCATCCCCGCCGCCACCCGCCCCGGCACCCAGTGGTGGGCCCTGGTCAAGGTCATGTACTTCGGCCGGGTCCGGTACACCGAGGCGGTCACGGTCACGGTCACCGCGCCGTGACGGCCGCGGCGCCGCCGGTGGCCGTGATCACCGGGGCCGGCTCCGGGATCGGCCGGGACATCGCGGCCGCCATGCTCGCCGCCGGCCACCGGGTGGCCCTGGCCGGCCGCAACGAGGCCGCCCTGCAGGCGACCGCCGGCCGGGCAGGTTCCGGCGAGGCGCTCGTGGTGGCGACCGACGTGCGGTCCGCCGCGTCGGTCGAGGCCCTGTTCGCCGCGGTCGTGGCCCGGTGGGGCAGGATCGATGTGCTGGTCAACAACGCCGGGACGTTCGGGACGGGCGCGCCGCTGGACCGGATGCCGCTCGAGCAGTGGAACGCCGTCATCGACACCAACCTCACCGGCTCGTTCCTGTGCGCGCAGGCCGCGTTCCGCCAGATGAAAAGCCAGGACCCGCAGGGCGGGCGGATCATCAACAACGGCTCAGTTTCGGCGCACGTGCCCCGGCCGTTCGCCGTTGCCTACACGGCCAGCAAGCACGCAATCACCGGCCTGACCAAGGCGATCTCGCTGGAGGGCCGGCCGTACCGGATCGCCTGCGGCCAGATCGACATCGGCAACGCGGCCACCGAGATGACCGGGGCGTTCGGCACCGGGGTGCCCCAGGCGGACGGGTCGATCCGCGCCGAGCCGCTGATGGACACCCGGCACGTCACCGGGGCGGTCCTGCTGATGGCCGGCCTGCCGCTGGACGCCAACGTCGAGTTCATGACCATCATGGCCACGAACATGCCCTACATCGGCCGCGGCTTAACCGGACCGCGGGCCCGAGCGGGGCCCGGGAGCGGGCGGCCGGCGCCATACGCCTGGAGGAGGCCTCTCCGGGCACCTGCCCGCTCCTCCCGGCTACACCGCCCGGTCATGGCCGCCCCTGCGGGCCACACACGCGGCACGACACTAACAGCCCCCCGCGCCCGACTCGCGGAGAAAGATCCCGAATTTACCGAAATGTGTCCTTGTCGCCCGGGCCCCGCCCGGCGGCGCGTACCCGGCCCAGGACCGGGTGCGCGCCGGGCCGGCCGGTCAGACGGCCAGGGCTTCCTCTTCCGCCTCGGCGGCCCGGGGCGGGGCGTCCATCGGGGCCCGCACCATCAGGGCCAGCACTGCGGGCGAGGCCAGCGCGCCGCCGATACCCTGCACCGCGCGTGCCGCCAGCAGCAGGCCGGACGAGGTGGCCAGGCCGCCGGCCAGCGAGGCCAGCGTGAACAGGCCGACCCCGATGAGGAACATCCGCCGCCGGCCAAGGATGTCACCAGCCCGGCCGCCGAGCAGCAGCAGGCCGCCGAAGGTCAGGGTGTAACCGTTCAGGACCCAGGACAGGCTGGTCGCGCTGAAGTGCAGGCCATGCTGGATTTCCGGCAGCGCGATGTTCACCACCGTGGCGTCCAGGATGACCATCAGCTGCGCGCACAGCAGGACGGCCAGGGCGACGCCGCGGTGGCCGTCGCCGCGGCGCGGCGTGCCGCGGCGCGGCGTGCCGCGGCGAGCGGGCGCCCCGGCCGGGGAAACGGGGGAAGAAGACACAGTGCCTCCACGTTGGGTGGTCAGTCCACCTCCGCGTTACGTCCGCAACCGGACCCGCTGGCCAGGCGGTAGACTCAGGGGAAGAAGCGGAGGTTTACTCCGGTTACTATACGGAGGCACCCTCCGGTTTGGCAAACCATTTATTTGCCCGACGACTTATTTGCCCGACGACGAAGGCCGATGACGACACAGCCAACCAC
>JBEKCN010000115.1:0-7785 GCA_050014855.1 Streptosporangiaceae bacterium
GTCCTGATAGCTGATGGCCAGCCGGCACATCCGGTCGTGCACCGACGTCGACAGCCGGGTCGTGCCCACGTTGTCGTACGGGTTCATGGAGGCGATCACGCGGAACGTGGGCCTGGCCACCACGGTGTCGGCCCGGGGCACCGCGATCTGCCGTTCGGCCATCGCGGTCAGCAGCGTGTTGAGGGTGTCCTCCGGCGCCCGGTTGAACTCCTCGATGTACAGGAAGCCGCCGGAGCGCATCGCCTCCAGCAGTGGCCCATCGACGAAGTTCTCGGCGCTGTAGTCCTCCCGCAGCACCCGCGCCGGGTTGTGGTGGCCGACCAGCTTGGCCGGGGTCAGGTCGGCGTTGCCCTCGACGAAGACGAGCGGGATGCCCCACTCGGCGGTGATCCCTCGCAGCAGGGTGCTCTTGCTGGTGCCCGGCGGTCCCTCCAGCACGATGTCACGCCCGGCCGCGACGGCCGCGAGGACGAGATCGAGCTCATGCTCGCGGCCCACCAGGCGGCGGCGGACCCGGTCCCGTACCGCCGTGATGTGCTCGGCGCCGAGCGCTGCGGTCACCTGTGCTCCCTTCGCTGGGCGGCGGGCCCGCGCACGCGGGCCCGCCTGTCGCTTACTTAATTGTGTAGCCTGCATCGATCTTCAGTGCAGGCTGCCCGCTGAGGCCCGTCACTTGGTGAGCGAGCCAGCATGGCACGCCTACGGTGCCCACCCCGGCGTCGAACGCCGCCTTCAGCCCCGCCTCGTCCCGGACGTCGGCCTGCTGGGCCACGATCCGCCGGTCGAGGGCCTCGACCTCCTTGACCGTCTCGGCCAGGTCATCGGGCGTCGACATCGGGTAGGGCACGGTTTCGATTTGCCGGCAGATGTCGACGGCGATGATGTTCGCGCCTTCCTGCGCGAGCCGGATCGCGTGGCTGCGGCCCTGGCCGCGCGCGGCGCCGGTGATGAAGGCGACTTTGCCTTCCAGCTTTCCCATGACTGATTCCTCTCTTTCCTCTTGTACCTCTTGGCAGAAACTCTGTTCCAGATGCCTGGCGTCCGGGGGCAGGCGCCAGCGCCGGCGCACGGGCACCGGTGAGCACGGGAGGCGCGGCCGCGAAAGCGGGCGCGAGGTGGCGGGCCGCGGCGGGGCCGCGGCAGGCCGACGGCCCGGGCGGCCTGCGTGGCCAGATGGTCGCGCTAGGGCAGGCCGGGGAGGGGGAGCCGGTCAGGCCGGTGGGCGGCCCTCAGGGCCTTAATGGAGCGTCCAGCCTGAAGCCCGCCAGCGGGTTCTCGTCACAGGCGCGATCGGGCGCGCGGGTCATACCGGCCGCGGAGCGCGGCGGCGGCGGCCCGATGGACACCGGCACGGGGGCGGGACGCCGGTCGCGCGGGGCCGGGACCGTCCGGTGCGAGTGGTCCCCGGTCGGCCGCGGCGCGGGCGCGCCGGCCAGCGCGAGCATCGCCTGCGCACCGTGCCCCTTGACGCATTCGGGGTCGGGGCCATCGAGCGGCAGGCCGGTGAAGAACTTGGCCGCCATGCATCCGCCGCGGCAGGAGTCGTAGGCCGAGCAGGACGTGCATGCACCGCCGCCCTGGGGCTGGCGCAGCTCGGCGAACAGCGGCGCCTGCCGCCACACGGCGGCGAACCCGCCGGGGCCGCGGACGTTGCCGGCCAGGAAGTTGTCGTGGATGGCGAACGGGCAGGCGTACACGTCGCCGACGGGATCGATCAGGCAGACCACCCGGCCCGCGCCGCACAGGTTGAGCCCGGGCAGCGACTCGCCGAAGGCGGCCAGGTGGAAGAACGAGTCGCCGGTCAGCACCTGCTCGCCCCGGGCCACCAGCCAGTCGTACAGCTCACGCTGCTGTTGCGCGGTCGGGTGCAGCTCGTCCCAGACGTCCGCGCCGCGGCCGGACGGGCGCAGCCGGGTCACCCTCAGCTGGGCCCCGTAACGGTCGGCCAGCTGCTTGAACGCGTCCAGCTGGCCGGCGTTGTGCCGGGTGATGACGACCGAGATCTTGAACCCGGCGAAGCCGGCGTCGGCCAGGTTGCGCATGGCGGCCAGCGCTGTCGCGTACGACCCGGCGCCGCGCACGGCGTCATTGACCTCCGCCGTGGCGCCGTCCAGCGAGATCTGCACGTCGACGTAATCGCTGGCCGTGAGCCGGCGGGCCACGTCCGGGCTGATCTTGACGCCGTTGGTGGAGAACTTGACCCCGACGTGGTGCGCGGTCGCGTAGTCGACGAGCTCCCAGAAATCCGGCCGGACCGTCGGTTCCCCGCCGCCGATGTTGACGTAGAACACCTGCATGCGCTCCAGCTCGTCGATCACCGCCTGGCACTCGGCGGTCGACAGCTCGCGCGGATCGCGGCGGCCCGAGCTGGACAGGCAGTGCCGGCAGGCCAGGTTGCACGCGTAGGTCAGCTCCCAGGTCAGGCAGATCGGCGCGTCCAGGCCAAACTGGAACTGCTCGACCAGCGGCAACGGGGCGCCTGGCCTAGTAGACACCGCACATGCCGTCGATCGAGATCTCCTCAATCAGCAGTTCCTCGGCGTCGGTCTCGGTACCGGGGGCGGAGGGCCCGGCTGGTTCGCCGGCGTCGGTACGGGGATCGGCGGTCGTGGCCTGCTCGCTCATGGCAGCTCCTCCAGGTGCGGGAACGCGTCCCAGACGCTTTTCGACACCGCGTGACGAATATGCTCACGTTAACGTCATATGGGTGCCCCGATCAAGAGCCGAGGCTAGGATCTGAGGCAATTCATGGACGATCTTCAGCCTGCAGCACCTGCAGAAGAAGCCGCAGCGCGCCGCGGCAGGCCCCGGGGCACCAGCCGGCGGACGCTGGAACTGATCGCGCTCCGGCTGTTCGCGGAGCAGGGGTTCGACGAGACCACGATCGAGCAGATCGCCGCCGAGGCCGGGGTGAGCAGGCGGACGTTTTTCCGGTACTTCGACTCCAAGGCCAGCGTGCTGTGGGGAGAGTTCGACTCCGAGATCAGCGTCATCCGGGACGCCCTGGCCCGGGTGCCGGACTCGGTCCCGATGATGGAGGCGATCGGCCGGGCCGTGGTGGCCGCGAACCACTACCGCGCCGAGGACGTCACGGAGCTGCGCGCCCGGCTGGGCCTGATCGGATCGGCGTTTTCGCTGCAGTCCAGCGCCGCGGCGCACTACGACGCCTGGGAGCAGGTGGTCAGGGAGTTCGTCGCGGCCCGCACCGGGCAGCCGCCGCAATCGCTCTTCCCGCTGACCGTGGGCCGCTCCACGCTGGCCGCCTGCCGGGCCGCCTACGAGCGGTGGAGCGCCCGGGCCGACAGCGACCTGACCGTGTACCTGGACGCGGCCCTGTCCGCGCTGTCGGCCGGGTTCGACATCAGCGCGATGCAGTTCCCCGAGCAGCGCCTGGACACCATGGCCGCGCCCGGCACCTGACCCGGCCGTACTCGCCGGCTGCGTGCGCACCGCCGATTCGGGGGCTCAGCGCAGGGCGGCACCGGAGCCGAGATAGGCCCAGAACATGGGGTGAAGCTGGAAGCTCTGCGCGGCGGCGATGGCGCCGCGATAAAGGACCTGGGCTATCCGAGCAGGTCTATCAGCTGCCGGGCGTTGACCTGGGCGTCGTCGCTGTAGCAGTTGTTGAACAGGACATGCGTCGTGTCCGCCTCGGCGGCGAGCTTGCGGACCTTGGGCGCCCATTCCTGCAGTTCCTTTTCCGGATACCGGTAGCGGTACTTCTCCTGAATGTTATTGCTGTCCCATTTCTCGGAACGGCCGTGCATGCGGACCACGGCCAGCGGCGCGGTGGCCGCCACCACCGGCGGGACCGAGCTGGGGTAGCCCTGCGGCTCGTCCACGCAGACGTACGGCAGCTGGTGGTCGGCGAGGAAGGTCAGCGTTTCCTCGCGGTTCTCCTCGCTCATCCACGTCTTGTTCCGGAATTCGATGCACACCTGGCGCGGCGCCACCCGCTCCGCGCACCACACGATGTAATCCTTGCGGGCCCGCCCGATCGGGAACCACTGCGGGAACTGGAACAGGATCGCGCCCAGCCGCCCGGTCTGCCGCAGCGGCTCCAGCGCGGACAGGAACCGCTCCCAGGCCTCGCTGGCGACCTCGGGGTCCACGTCCTTGAGGTAGACGTTGGCCTTGCCCTTGCTGGCCTTCTCGGCGGCGGGGCGCAGATCCTTGGGCAGCGCCGCGATCCGCGTCGGGTGCTGGGTGAACAGGCTGAACGCCTTGATGTTGAAGGTGAATCCCTTCGGCGACCGGTGCGCCCAGGCCGCCGCGGTCTGCTCCGAGGGCAGCGCATAGTAGGACGAATCCACCTCGACCAGCGGGAACTGGCGGGTGTAGTAGCGCAGGCGCTTCTCCGGGTTGTTCGCTTCGGGCGGGTACCAGCCCGACTCGATCAGGGTCTTGTCCGTCCACGACGCGGTGCCCACCCGGATGTCAGCCATACCAGCCAGGGTAGGCCGGCGCGGTCGTGTAGTGCCCGTGACAGTCAATGATCATGGCCTCAGTCCGGCTCGCCGGGATACGTGCCCAACATCTCGTTCTACCGCCGAAGTGCTCACCAACCTGCGGCGGTCTCCGGGAGCGGGATGTCCGGGTTGGCGAGGCGGTCCGGGTCCACCGTCTGGCCCGCCAGCCCCGCGCGGGCTAGCTCCCGGATCTGGTCGGTGACGTCCCAGATGTTGACGTTCATGCCGGCCAGCACCCGGCCGCCCGCGAGCCAGAACGCGATGAACTCGCGCTTGCCGACGTCTCCCCGGAACACCACCCGGTCGCAGGTGCCCGGCGGGACGTAGCCGGTGTACTCCATGCCGAGGTCGTACTGGTCGCTGAAGAAGTAGGGCAGCCGGTCGTAGGCGACGGCCTGACCGAGCATCGAGCGCGCCGCCGCGGCCGGCTGATGGAGCGCGTTGGACCAGTGCTCGACCCGCAGGTGCCGGCCGAGCAGCGGATGGTACGCGCGGGCGGCGTCACCGGCCGCGTAGATGACCGGGTCCGAGGTCCGCAGCGCCGCATCGGTGACCACACCGTCGTCGACCTCCAGGCCCGCGGCCTCGGCCAGCCCGGTGGCGGGCGCCACGCCGACGCCGATGACCACGGCGTCTGCGCTGACCTCGGTGCCGTCCGCCAGCCGGACACCGGTCGCGGCGTCCGCGCGCACCAGTATTTCGGTGACCTGCGACCGGGACCGGAAGTCGACGCCGTGCCCGCGGTGCAGGTCCAGGAACACCTGCCCGGCCTCCGGGCCCAGCACGCCCTGGAGCGGCAGTTCCGCCGACTCGATGACCGTGACCGGCAACCCTGCGGACCGGGCGGCGGCGGCCACCTCGAGCCCGATCCAGCCGGCCCCGATGACCGCGATCCGCGATGCGGAGGCCAGGGTCCCGCGCAGCCGCTCGCAGTCGTCGACGGTCCGCAGGTACAGCACCCCGCCCGAGTCCGCCCCGGGCACCGGCAGCCGGACCGGGACCGAGCCCGTGGTCAGCAGCAGCTTGTCGTAGCCGATGGTCTCGCCGCTGGCCAGCACGACCTGGCGCAGGTCCCGGTCGATGGCCGTCACTGCGGTCCCGAGCCGCAGGTCGATCTGGTGCTCGGCGTACCAGCCCTCGCCGGAGTGGACGAAGATCTTGTCCCGCTCCTCGGCCCCCTGCAGGTATCCCTTGGACAGCGGCGGCCGCTCGTACGGGTAGTGCGGCTCCGCCCCGATGAGGACGATCTGGCCGCCGAACCCTTCGGCCCGGAGCGCCTCGGCGGCCTTGGCCCCGCCGAGGGACGCGCCGACGATCACGAACGTGGGTCCAGACGACATCGTGCTGCCTCCGTCTGCTCCGCGGGATAACGGACCGCCCGGGTCATTCCGGCCGATCCAGGTAGCGCCATCTTAAGACGCCCTGGTTGACACGGGCCGGGGCCCGCCGTACGCCGCGCTTGGTGCCCGCTGACGACGCGAAAGTGAGCCCGGGCTTCGGGCCGGGCTCACTTTCGTTAAGAGCGTGGCTGTTACTGCTCCTGCTGGAGGACGCCTTCGACCTCGAGGTCGAGGGAGACCTTGTCGCTGACGACGGCGCCGTTGGTGCCGGGGATCACGCCGTTGAAGTTCACGCCGAAGTCCTTGCGGCTGATCTCTCCCTTGGCGGAGAAGCCGGCCCGGGTGCCGCCGAAGGGGTCGGGGCCGAAGCCGTTGAGCTCCAGCTTGAGGGTGACCGGGCGGGTGACCTCCTTGATGGTGAGGTTGCCTTCGAGCAGGAAGTCGCCGCCGTCCGGGCGGACGCCGGTGGACACGAACGTGATGGTCGGGTGCTTCTCCACGTGCAGGAAGTCCTCGCTGCGCACGTGGTTGTCGCGGTCGTTATGGCTGGTGGTGATCGAGGACGCGTCGATGGTGGCGTTCACGGTGGACTGCAGCGGGTCAGCGCCGGTGGTGAAGGTACCCTCCACCTTCTCGAACTTGCCGCGGACCTTGCTGACCATCATGTGCCGGACGCTGAATCCGACCTCGGAGTGAACGGGGTCGATCGCCCACGTTCCCGCGACGTAACCGGGAATCTCGGTAGCGGCACTGCTCATGGTGTCTCCTATCGTGCTCTACTACTCGTGTAGTTCTCTACGGTACTTAGGTTCCCGATAGTAACCACTAAATATTTGAAGCGTCAAGTTTTACAGTTGAATCTTAAACTTTTCCCATGCGGGCTGTATCCTAGTTACATGGGAGTAACCGGCGCCAATGGGCCAGCTGAGGCGGATGCTGTCGCGTCACGCCTGGTGGCCCGGCCAGCCGGTCAGCTAGCCGCCGGGCCCGCACCGGGAGCGAGGCCAGCGGAGGAAGCCGGCGGGCCATCCCGGGCGGCACGACCGCCGCTGTCGGGATGCCGCGCGCGGGAGATCCTAAACCGGGTCGGCGACAAGTGGTCGGTCATGGTCATCGACCGGCTGGGCCAGGGCAGCCACCGGTTCAGCGAGCTGCGCCGCGACATCGAGGGAATCACCGGCCGGATGCTCACCGTCACGCTGCGCGGGCTGGAGCGCGACGGCCTGGTCTCGCGCACCATCCACCCGATGATCCCGCCGCGGGTCGACTACGAGCTCACCCCCATGGGCCGGACACTGCTGCAGACCATTGAGCAGCTCATCGACTGGGCCGACAGTCACGTCGCCGCCATCCACGCCGCGCAGGCCACCTACGACGCGAAGCACAGGCCGGAGGACCCCAGCCCGGTGGATCCGGAGATCAGCGCCTGCGAGGAGGCCGAACGCGCCGCCCGCCGCGGGTACTCCGCCCCCGCCGGCTGAGCACTGGAACTCCCTCCCGGCCCTGCACCAGCGACATGCGGGCGGCAGCGGGCGGTGCGAAGATGGCCCCATGACCGCACGCCTCGATGTGCTGTGCGCGGGCTACGCCGCCGAACGGGTGGCGAGCACCGTGGTGCTGATCCGCGACGGAGGCACCGTGATCGTGGTGGACCCCGGCATGGTGGCCAGCCGGGACCGGATCCTCGGCCCGCTGGCGCAGCTCGGCGTCGATCCGGCCGATGTCGGCGACGTGGTGTTCAGCCACCATCATCCCGACCACACGCTGAACGCCGCGCTGTTCCCCCGCGCCCGGGTGCATGACTTCTGGGCCATATATTCCGGCGACGTGTGGACGGAGCGGCCGGCCGACGGATACCAGCTCTCGCCGTCGGTGACGCTGATGGCCACGCCCGGGCACACCGCGCAGGACATCACCACGCTGGCGGCTACCGATGATGGCCTAGCCGCCTGCACCCACGTGTGGTGGTCGAAGCA
>JBEKCN010000116.1:0-8425 GCA_050014855.1 Streptosporangiaceae bacterium
ATCGACCGGGCCCGGGCCCTGACCGAGACCGGCACGCGGCGCATCCTCGGCATCGTGGGCGTCCCTGGTGCCGGCAAGAGCACCCTGGCCGCCCTGGTCGCCGCGCGGCTGGGCGCGGCCGCCGCTCAGGTGCCGATGGACGGGCTGCACCTGGCCAATGTGGAACTGGCCCGGCTCGGCCGGCTCGACCGCAAGGGCGCGCCCGATACCTTCGACGCCTTCGGCTACGTGGCCCTGCTGCGGCGGCTCCGCGCCGCGGAGCCTGGTGAGGTCGTCTACGCGCCCGCGTTCGAGCGCACGATGGAGCAGCCGGTGGCCGGCAGCATCCCTATCGACCCGTCCGTCCCACTGGTCGTCACCGAGGGCAATTACCTGCTGCTGCCCGACGCACCGTGGGACCGGGTCCGGCCACTGCTTGACGAGGCGTGGTACATCGAGGCCGCCGACGACAAAGCCCGGCTCGAACGGCTTATCGAGCGGCACATTGCCTTCGGGAAGACACCCGAGGCCGCCGGACGGTGGGCCCGGGGCTCCGACGAGGTGAACGCCCGGCTCATCGCCCGCAGCCGCGACCGGGCCGACCTGATCGTGACCGACGACGTCCTCAAGTTCGCTGGTTAGCTGGCACTGAACACCGTCACGCTGTCGACCAGGCGCTCGTACACGGCGAGGTTGACGTCTCCAGACGGGGCCGCCGCGGCGGCCACGGCGACCGCGTGCTGCAGCAGGTCCGGCCAGGACCAGCCGAGCAGCAGGCCGGGCACCAGGCCCGCGACGAGCGCACCCAGCGATTCCGGGCCCGTGCCGTCCGTCACCTCGGGCGGACCTTCGCCCGGCCCGCCCAGGGAGGCGTTCCAGCGTCCGGCCTTCGTGACCACCGCGACCCGGCCCGGCGAGGGGATGGCCACCGCCGCCGCGCCCAGCCGCAGCAGCGCCTCGCCGGCGGCTGGGTCCGCTGCCGGGTAGCCGTCCGCATCGGGGACCACGAGGTCGGGGCGGCGGGAGGCCGCGTAGCCCAGCGCGCTGCGGCCGGCATTGAGGATCACCGGCACGCCGGCTTCGGCCGCCCAGGTGGCCAGTGACCCGTAGATCTCCGGCGGCAGCCCGGCCGGAAGCGTCCCGCACAGCACGACCGCCGTGGCGTCGGCGAGCAGCCGCCGGTAGTCACCGGCGAACCGGCCCAGCTCCTCGGTCGTGACGTACGGCCCGGGCTCGCGGAGCCGTATCGTGCGGCCCACGCCCGTGTCGGTCACCTTGAGCACCCGGCGTGACTCGCGGCCGATCTCGGTGAACGCGACCGGGATACCGGACCGGCCGAGATCTTCCCTGATCAGCTCGCCGGTCGCGCCGCCGGCCAGGCCCGCCGCGAGCACCTCGTGCCCGAACGTGTGCAGCACCCGGGCCACCGCCACGCCGCGGCCGCCCGCACGGTGGCGCACCCGGGTGACATCCCATGTCGCCTGCCAGGCCAGGCCTTCCGCCTCATACGCGACGTCCAGCGCGGCGTTCAGCGTGACGGTAACGATCACCCAAGGTCCTCACGGTCTCGGCGCACGCCAGGGCGGCTCCCCTGGTCATGGAGCCCGGTTCGGGTCATGGGGCCCAGTTCACGCGCCGTTTCGGCATCATATGCGGACCCCTCAATCAGCGGTCACGGCAGAAGCAACCGGCCAGGTGGTCGTTGACGACGCCACAGGCCTGCATCGTGGCGTACGCGGTGACCGGGCCGGTGAACGTGAAGCCGCTCCGGCGGAGCTCAGCGGACAGCGCTTTAGACGCGGGAGTCTGGGCCGGGACGTCGGCCAGCGTGCGCGGCGCCTCGGCCGGCTCGCCCGCGTACTTCCAGACCAGATCGCTGAGGCCGCCGGCCACATCGAGGGCGGCGCGCGCGTTCGTAATCGCAGCGGTGATCTTCGACCGGTTCCGGACGATGCCGGCGTCCGCGCGCAGTCGCTGCACGTCGTCATCGCCGAAACCCGCCACGGCGGGGATATCGAACCCGGCGAACGCGGCCCGGAAGTTCTCCCGCTTGCGCAGGATCGTCAGCCAGGACAGGCCGGACTGGAACGCCTCCAGGCAGAGCCGTTCGAAGATCGCCTGGTCGCCGTGCAGCGGACGGCCCCACTCGTCGTCGTGGTAGGCGAGGTATTCGGGAGCGCTGAGACCCCACGGGCAGCGCGGCTGCCCGTCCGGACCGGTCATCGCGCCGTCAGTCACGGTGCTGCTCGCTGTGCGCCCGGCGACCGCTCGTCGTCGGAGTCCGCAGCGTCCTCCCCCGGCTCAGGTTCGTCCTGGCCCGGCTCCGCCGTGTCCTGACCGGTCCCCGATTCGTCCTGGCCCGGCGCCGCCGCGTCCTGACCGGTCCCCGATTCGTCCTGGCCCGGCTCCGCCACGTCCTGACCGGTCCCCGATTCGTCCTGGCCCGGCTCCGCCGCGTCCTGGCCGGGGCCGGATTCATACTGGCCGGCCTCGGAGGCCTCGTCCTGCTCTTGCAGGCGGCTGGCCTTGGCGCGCTGGTGCTCTGCGCCCCAGACCAGCGTCTGATGCGAGTCATCCCAGACGAAGGGCTCTGCCCCGGAATCATCCGGCCCATCCCAGGGCGAGGTGACTTTGGCCCAAGGGGGCCCGTGTCGGCTGGCTTCGGCCGGGCCGCTGGAAGACTTCGCCGGGGCGAGGCCAGGCGCCGACGCCCAGCCTTCGCCGTAGCCGGCCTGCCGCGGGCCGGCCTCGTGCTGCTGGCCCGCGGCGGCCCGGACCGGGGACTGCTGGGGTAGGTCTGGATTGGTCGGCTCGCCGGTGTTATGGGGCAGATCGTCCCGGCTGGCACCGCTCCAGACCGGCGCCGAGGCCGGCCGCCCCCAGGCCGCGGGCTGGACCGTCCCGCAGGTGGTGTCCTGGTCGCCGGTCTCCTCGCAGGAGCCGCCACCGGGCCGGGCGGTGAACGCTTCCGGGCGTGTCGTCTCCGGATCGGCCCACAAGGCACTCCGGTCCGCAAAGGGCCATCCCGATCCGGCCGGACCGGTCTGCTCGGTTTCTTCGGCCCCCTCGGCTTCCTTGGCATCCGCCACCGCCGGCGACGCGGCTGACGACCGCCGCGCCCCCTGCTGCGGCGGGTCGCCGCGCAGGTCGTCGACCTGCTGCTGCAGCTCCGCGATCTTGATATCGCGCTCGGTCACGGCGCGGGCAATGGTCTCCAGCGCCTCGTCCGTGACGCGCATGTTATAGCCCCACGCAGCGGACGGCGGGCGCAGCAACGCGACATCGGCCGCGGTGACCGGGCCGAGGTCGATCGGCGGATAGTCCGGGTACTCAGGGGCGATCTCGCCGCCGCGTCCCGAGGCGACGACGACGACGCCGGCCAGGATGATGACCGCCGCGACGAGCATGAGCACAGGCACGTTATGAATCGTGCCACGGCCGGCACGTGCCGTGGCAACTAAAGGCGTTTCGCCGCGCAAAGCTGGTGCCACTGAACTGCGCCGTTTCGCGGCGGGTCAGGGGGGTTGACGCTACGCCCGGGACGGCAGCACGACCCGGGACGCGATGGATCACAGGTCGTTCTGGTCTCGGGCGAGACCCTGATGGTTGTGCGCTTCAGTGATGATGCGAACCACCTCGCCGGCGTCGTCGGCCACGTGCAGCAGGTCCAGGTCGATGGGCGACACGTTGCCCGCGGCGCACATCGCGCCCTTCAGCCACTCCAGCAGGCCAGACCAGTACGAGCTGCCGACGAGCACGATCGGGAACTTGGTGATCTTGCCGGTCTGGACCAGGGTGAGCGCCTCGAACAGTTCGTCCATCGTGCCGAAGCCGCCGGGCAGCACCACGAACGCCTGTGAATACTTCACGAACACCGTCTTGCGGACGAAGAAATAGCGGAATTCCAGGCCGATGTCGACGTACCGGTTGAGGCCGAGCTCCAGCGGCAGCTCGATGCCCAGGCCGACCGAAACCCCGCCCGCTTCGGCCGCGCCCTTGTTGGCGGCCTCCATGACGCCCGGGCCGCCGCCGGTGATGATCGCGTACCCGGCCTTGGCCAGGCCCGCGGCGATTTCCTCAGCAAGCTCGTACTCGGTGCTGGCCCGCAGCGCCCGGGCCGAGCCGAAGATCGACACCGCTACGCCCAGCTCCGCGAGCAGGCCGAAGCCCTCGACGAACTCGGCCTGGATCCGCATGACCCGCCAGGGATCGGTGTGCACCCAGGCGGCCGGGCCGCGCTTGTCGAGCAGCCGCTGGTCCGTCGTGGTCGACGGGATCTGCTTGCCTCGAAGGGTGGCAGGTCCCTGGCGGCGCTCCCGCCGGCTGGAATCGGAATTCACGCTCATCGTCCCCCCACGGTAATAGCGCCGGCGTAGTGTTCTACGCCGCTCCCCGCGCTATGACGTCCTAATCCCCGGCCGCTGCGGCACGTGACCTCAGGCGTTAACGCCGTGGTCACGGAGGATTTCGTTAAGCGTGGTCTTGTCATGGCGATCACCCTCGGCCAGCCTCCGCAGCACCAGCACGCACGGCAGGCCGAAGTCCCCGCCGGGGAAGCTCCGGGTCCGGGTCCCGCTGATGCATACCGACCACTCCGGTACCTCGCCGCGAGGCAGCTCGCCTCCCGTCTGCGCGTCGATCACGTGCGTGCTCGCGGTCAGGATGGTGCCCGCCCCCAGCACCGCGCCGCGGCCGACCCGGGCCCCGTCCACCACCATGCTCCGCGACCCGATGAAGGCGTCGTCGCCGACCATGACGGGCACCGCGTTCGGCGGCTCCAGCACCCCGCCGATGCCTACACCCCCGGACAGGTGCACATTTTTGCCGATCTGGGCGCAGGACCCGACCGTGGCCCAGGTGTCGACCATGGTGCCTTCGTCGACGTAGGCGCCGATGTTGACAAACGACGGCATCAGCACCACACCCGGCGCGATGTAGGCGCCCCAGCGGGCGATCGCGCCCGGCACGACCCGGACCCCGTCCAGGCGGGTCTTGAGCGGGACGCGGTCCTGATAGCGGAACTCCCCGGCCTGCGAGCGCACCATCGGCAGCAGGCGGAACGCGAGCAGGATGGCACGCTTGGAGCGTTCGTCGACCACGACGTGGCCGGTGGCCGGGTCGGCCCACGCCACCCTGGCGGCGCCGGAGTCGATCTGGTCGATCGCGGCCATCACTTCGGCCCGCGCGGAGGAGTCATCCGGGGTGAGCCGCGAGCGGTACTCCCACAGCTCATCGATGCGGAACGACAGCGGCGACGCCAGTTCGGCCGCGCTCGCAGCGGCCCCGGCCGATGACTCTTCCATGGCGACGGAGCTTAGTCGGTCTGGACGGGGACGCACCTCACGGCACCCCGTTCCGGCATGGGCCACGGGACCGCGCGTCCGCCGGTACGGTCTGATGGTGTGCTGAGAAGACGGCGAGCCCGCCGTAAGGGCGCCGCGATCTTCACCGCCTGTGTCGTCGCCCTGCTCGGCGTGGCCGGTTACTTCGCCTACTCGGCCTACCAGCACGTCACGCCGTTCCTGACCGGCCCGGGCTGCCAGGCGGGCAGCGGCACCAGCGCGGTCTCGCAGGACCCGCAGCAGGCCAGCATCGCCGCGACCATCGCCGCCGTCGCGGCCAGCGAGCGGCTCCCCGCGCGCGCCGTCACGGTCGCCTACGCGACGGCCATGCAGGAGTCGCACATGCACAACCTCGACTACGGCGACCAGGACTCCGTCGGTGTCTTCCAGCAGCGCCCCTCGGAAGGGTGGGGCACAGCCAGCGAACTGGAAGATCCGGTGTACGCCACGGGCAAGTTCTTCGGCGCGCTGATCCGCCTGCCCGGCTGGCTGGACCTGCCGGTCGACCAGGCCGCCCAGGCCGTCCAGCACAGCGCCGACGGCTCCGCCTACTCTCAGTACGACCTGATGGCGGCCACGCTGACCAGCGCGTACACCGGGCAGCGGGCGCACGCCGTGTGGTGCTGGCCCGGTCCAGGACCGCAGCCGCGGCAGAACATCGCCGCGGCCGGAACCGGACTGGCGGCGGCGTTCGGCGCCGCCGCCCACGGCAGGCCCGTGACCAGTTTCACCGTGTCCCGTTCGGCTAAGACAGCGGCCGCGGCCGTGCAGGTGCGGCCGGCGGACGCGTGGACCGTCGCCTCCTGGCTGGTGACGCACGCGGCGGCCTACGGCCTGACCGACGTGCGCTACGACGGCTACCAGTGGACGGCGGCGGCCGGCAGCCAGGGGTGGCGCCCGGAAACCAGAGCCCCTCCGGCCGGGGCGGGCCCTTCGGGCGATCCGGGCGCGACGAGCGCCACCAGCGGAAGTATCCTGCTCCACTGAAGCAAAGGACGCTCGGACCCGCCATACTTATCGCGGACGAGAAAGCCCGGGAAACCGCCTGCCGGCCCCGGACAGCAGAGGAGTTCAGACGTGACCTACATCATCGCGCAACCGTGCGTCGATGTGCTTGACAAGGCATGCATCGAAGAGTGTCCGGTGGACTGCATCTACGAGGGCGAGCGCATGCTCTATATCCACCCGGACGAGTGCGTGGACTGCGGGGCGTGCGAGCCGGTGTGCCCGGTTGAGGCTATCTACTACGAAGACGACGTTCCGGACCAGTGGAAGGACTACTACAAGGTCAACGTCGACTTCTTCGAGGACCTCGGCTCACCGGGCGGTGCGTCGAAGACCGGCAAGATTGGCAAGGACTACCCGCTGGTGGCGGCGCTACCGCCGCAGGGAGAAGCAAACTGACCCTCGCGGCACGACTGCCGGCCTTCACCTGGGACCGGGTGGCCCAGTACCGCAAAGAAGCGGAACGGCACCCAGACGGGATCGTCGACCTCTCGATCGGGGCACCCGTCGACCCGGTGCCGGAGACGGTCCAGGCTGCGCTCGCGGCCGCCGCGAACGCGCCTGGCTACCCGCTGACCCGTGGCACCCCGGCGGTCCGCGACGCGGCGGCCCGGTGGCTGGCCCGGCGGCACGGCGTGACCGTCAGCCCGGAGGCGGTGCTGCCGGTGATCGGTACCAAAGAGTTCGTCGCCTGGCTGCCGATCCAGCTCGGGCTCGGGGCCGGGGACACCATCGGCTACCCGGCCATGGCCTACCCCACCTACGAGGCCGGGGTGCGCCTGGCCGGCGCGACGCCGGCGCCGGTGGACACCCTGGAGCTGGTGGCGGGTGCGGCCGGCCCGGCCACATCAGGGACGGGCGGTGCCCCCTCGGGGCAGCCGCGGCTGCTATGGGTGAACTCGCCGTCGAACCCCACCGGCCAGGTCCTGACGCCCGCTGAACTGCGCGCGGTCGTGGGCTGGGCCCGGGAGCGGGGAACGGTCCTGGCGTCGGACGAGTGCTACATCGAACAGGGCTGGGACGCCGCACCGGTCTCCGTGCTGCGCCCCGACGTGAGCGGCGGCCGCCATGACGGTCTGCTCGCCGTCCACTCCCTGTCCAAGCGCTCCAACCTGGCCGGTTACCGGGCCGGGTTCGTCACTGGCGACCCCGGGCTGATCGCCGAGCTGCACGAGATCCGGCGGCACGCCGGAATGATCATGCCCGCCCCCGTCCAGGCCGCGATGGTCGCCGCGCTGGACGACGACGCGCACGCGGACGAGCAGCGGGCGCGCTATTTCGCCCGGCGGGCGGTGCTCCGGCCGGCCCTGACCGGCGCGGGCTGGGAGGTCCAGCACTCGGAGGCGGGACTGTACCTGTGGGCGTCCCGGGCCGGGGCCGACGGCTGGGCCTCGGCCCGCATCCTGGCCGAGGCCGGCATCCTCGCCTCGCCGGGCGAGCTGTACGGGGCGACGGGGCGAAGGGCGCGCCGTACATCCGGCTCGCGCTGACGGCCACGGACGAGCGCGTCGCCGCCGCGGTCGCGCGCCTCGCGGCGCTGGGCTCCGGCTAGCGATCTTTGCGGGGCTCGTAGGGTGGAGGGGTGCTGAGGCTCTACGACGCGTCATTGCGCCAGGCGGAGGTCATCCGGCCGGCTCACCCTCGGGAACTGCGGGTGCTCGCAGTGGTGCCCTTCTCCCCGGGTGAGCCGCAGCCACGCCAGTGGCGGGACTGGCTGCAGCCGGACCTGATTCGGCGGTGTGCAGAACGGCGCAGCCTGGTCCCGACCAGCTGCGAAATCACCAGCCCGCTCGCTCGCCCGGCGGCTGGCGCCGGGCCCGTTCCGGATCACGCGGCGGCCCGCGGTGTCCTCAACATCCACCCGCCGGCCCGCATCGCCGCGGCCGGTGAGCCGGTAGAGCGGACGGTCGAATTCGTCGAGCCCAGAAGGGCGGCCAGCCGGTCGGACGGGCCGCCGCCATTCGACATCGGCACCGGAGCGCCGGACTGGCTGGCGGGTGCCCAGCTGGCTGACCGGCCGCTGGTTGGACACGTGCTCGCGCCGGCGGGGGCGGTCACCGCCGGGGATGGGCCGCAGCGCCTGGCGGACGTGACCGGGT
>JBEKCN010000117.1:0-9656 GCA_050014855.1 Streptosporangiaceae bacterium
GGACGTGCTGCACTCCGAGCTCCAGCCGCACTCCGGGCTCCAGCCGCCCGGCGAGAGCGCGGCACCCGCGCCCGCCGCGGGTACCGCCGAGCACGCTGCGCCCGCCGCCACCCCAGGCGGCGGCCCAGGGGGCCAGATATCCGCGCCTGGCGCATCGTTCGTGCGGCTCGGCGAGGACGGCCAGCCTGCGAACTTCGCCGACTGGATGTCCGTCGCGCTGCGCCGTGAGGGGCTGACCCAGGAGGCGGCCGCCCGGCTGCTCGGCGTATCAGTCAAGACGGTAAGCCGCTGGGTCGGCGGCGCCACCGAGCCGCGGCTCCGCGACCTGAGGCGCATCCAGGAAGTATTCGGCGAGATTCCGCTCCAGTAGCGTGACGGCGATCCGGCACGTGCTGACCGTTTACACGTCAATTCCCGCCGTATCAGGGGAAATTTCCCCCCGTTTTGGCCATTTTTCCGTCATCTCGACTTCTAGTCAGAAGTGTCCTAATGGGCGACTGGACGCTGCCTCACTTGTGTCCTACGGTGCTTGCATGGCGGCTAATGGAGGGCGCCACCGATTCGGTCCGGACGGTGGCCGGCTCACGCTGCGTACATACCGCACCGGCCTCGCGGCCCAGGCCGGGCACGACCTGACCATCGAGGTCACCCACTGGTGGGCCGACCTGGACGGCCCGGACGGAGCCCCGACCCGTCTCGAGGCGCGGATCGAGCTGGGCTCCCTGCAGATTCGCGAGGGAACCGGCGGCGTCAAGCCGCTGAACGACCGGGACCGCGATCAGATCGCCTCGACGGCCCGCAAGCACCTCCAGACCGACCGGTTTCCCGACGCGGGGTTCAGCGCGACGCAGTTCGAGCCGGACGGCCGCGGTGGCGGGATGGTCGCCGGCGCCTTGACTCTGCACGGCCAGACCCGCCCGCTCCGCCTGCATGTCAGCAGGACCCCGGACGGCCGGTACCGGGCCAGCGCGTCGGTGGTGCAGTCCCAGTTCGGGATCAAGCCGTACTCGGGCATGTTCGGCACGCTGAAACTGCGCGACGCCATCGACGTCGAGATCGACGTGCCTGGTGAGCCGGGAGGACGGTCATGACCAGTCCCGCCGGGCCATCCCGCCCGCCTGCCGCTGACAGCCCGTCTGACCTGTCCGGCCCGGCAGGCCACGCGCTGGACCCCGCCGAGCTGTTCGGCCGGCGCACCGCTCCCACTGAGAGCCTGGCCGATCAGGCCACTGCGGTGGCCGACGCCTGCCACGCCATGGCCGTCCGCTTCCACCAGGGCGGCAAGCTGGTGGTCTTCGGCACCGGCGGAGCCAGCGCCGACGCCCAGCACGTGGCGGTCGAGTTCGTGCACCCGGTCATCGTCGGCAAGCGGGCGCTGCCCGCGATCTCGCTGACCGCGGACGTGGCCACGGTGACCGGGATCGCGGCCCGGGACGGCGTGGCGGAGATCTTCGCGCACCAGATCCGCTACCTGGCCAAGCCCGAGGACATCGCGCTCGGGATCTCCGCCGATGGCCAGGACGCCAGCGTGCTGGCCGGGCTGGCGGCCGCCCGGGACCGCGGGCTGCTGACGGTGGCGCTGGCGGGCGGCACGGGCGGGCTCGCTGGCCATCCGGCCGTCGATCACCTCCTGACTGCGCCGTCCGCCGACCCGCGGGTCGTCAAGGAGCTCCAGGTGACCATGTATCACCTGCTGTGGGAGCTGGTGCACGTGTTCTTCGAGCAGCCGGGTGTACTCGGGCCGGAGGTGGTCGCGTGACCACACCCGGCCCCGGCCCTTCCGCTTCCGGGCCCGCTGCCTCCGGGCCTTCCGCTTCCGGGCCCGCTGCCCCCGCGCGGGGCGCCGCGGCCGCCGCGGCCGCCGCGGCCGTGCCCGAGTGCCACGGCGACATCTGCATCACCTGCTCCGACACGGCCGTCGAGGTCACGATCGTCCGCCTGCTGGCCGATGGCCTCGCCGTGGTCAATACTGGGCAAGGCGAGGAGGAAGTCAGCGTCGCCCTGCAGCGTCGCCCTGGTGCAGGCTCAGGTGGGCGACACGATTCTCGTGCACGCCAAGGAAGCCATCGCCGTCGTGGGGAGATGACCCGGTGGGACGGCAGGATGATACGACTGGGCCGGGCGGGGTGGAATCGCTCTACCCGTTCCTGTACGCGGGCACGACCGACCTCACGGCCGTCCTGGAGCAGGTCCGTGCCTCCAGCGTGGCCAAGGTCGCCGAGATCACCGCGCTCCGGCAGACCGTCGGGGCCCGCGACGGGGCGCGACTGGCCCGGTGCGCGGCCGACGCCGCGGCCCGCTTCGCGGCCGGCGGCCGACTGTTCGCCTTCGGCAACGGGGGCAGCGCCACCGACGCCCAGCAGCTCGCGACCATGTTCCTCGACCCGGGTCCGGGCGTCCCGCCGTTGCCGGCGTTCGGCCTGGCCAACGACACCTCGGTGGTCACCGCGCTGTGCAACGACATCGGCGTGGACGTCGTCTTCGCCCGTCAGCTGGCCGCCTTCGGCGGTAAGAACGACATCGCGGTCGGCCTGTCCACCAGCGGCAACTCGGACAACCTGGTGCGGGCCTTCGACGAGGCCGGCCGGCGCGGGATGCTGACCATCGGGCTGGCCGGCTACGAGGGCGGCAAGATGGCCGAGCTGGACGTCATCGATTATCTGTTCGTCGCGCCTTCCTCGTCCGTGCACCGGATCCAGGAGGCGCAGACGACGATCTACCACGTGCTGTGGGAGCTGACCATCGCCGAGCTCACCCGCCCGGGCGCGGCCTCATGACCGAGGCGCTGACTGGTCCGCTGACCGGGCGCGTGCTGGTCGCCGGGGTCGGCAACATCTTCCTCGGCGACGACGGCTTCGGCGCCGAGGTCGCCCGCCGCCTGGCGGGCACCGAGCTGCCAGCCGGGGTCCGGGTCGCCGACTACGGGACGAGCGGCATGCACCTGGCCTACGACCTGGCCAACGGGTACGAGACCGCCATCTTGATCGACGCTGCGCCCCGCGGCGGCCCGCCGGGCACGCTGACCGTGCTGGAGGTGGGGCCGGAGGACCGGCCCGATCTCAGCACGGCCGGCGACAGCCCGCTGCAGAGCAGCCAGATGTTCAACGCGCACGGCATGCAGCCCGACGTCGTGTTCGGGGTGCTGGACATGCTCGGCGCGCAGGCGGGCCGCATCCTGGTAGTCGGCTGCCAGCCCGCCAGCCTCGAGCTTGAAATGGGCCTCAGCGAGCCCGTCGCCGCGGCCGTCGATGAGGCGGTCCGGGTCGTCACCGAGCTGGTGACCGAGGTCAGTGCAGTTCTCCCGCCGGCCGCACCGTCCGCACCGGTTACACCGGCCGCACTGGCCGCGCGAGGCGCGCGGGCCGCACCGGCCGCGCGGGCCACAGCGGCCGCGCGGGCCACAGCGGCTGAGCCGGCCACACCAAACGTTCCGCCGTCGGCGGCTACGGGGCCGGGCGCTCACCCGGACCCGCCGCTGGCCGGGAGCCGTGATTGATGACGTGAATGAGGGGATGGTCCCATGTGCCTTGGCATACCGGGTGAGGTGATCGAGCTTCTGCCGGATCAGCCGGACCTGGCCCGGGTCGACGTGAGTGGCGTCCGGCGGGTGATCAACATCGGCCTGCTCGCTGACGACCCGCCCGTCCCCGGTGAGTGGGTCCTCATCCACGTCGGCTTCGCGCTGTCCAAGATCGACGAAGCCGAGGCCGGGGCCGCGCTGCAGTTCCTGGAGGGGATCGGCCAGGCTTACGCGGACGAGCTGGAAGCGCTCGCCGAATCACGGATCGAATAGCGGGGGGACGCGTCATGAAGTTCGTCGATGAGTTCCGCGACGCGGACACGGCGCACGCGCTGGCCGCGAAGATCGCCGCGCTGTGCGAGCCCGGCCGCCAGTACAAGCTGATGGAGGTGTGCGGCGGCCACACGCACACCATCTATAAGCACGGCCTGGAGGACTACCTGCCCGAGTCCGTCACGCTGGTGCACGGACCCGGCTGCCCCGTGTGCGTGATCCCGATGGGCCGGGTGGACGACGCCATGGCCCTCGCGTCCGAGCCGGACGTGATCATGACGTCGTTCGGCGACATGATGCGCGTGCCCGGCAGCAACGGCTCCTTCTTCGACGCCAAGGCGGCCGGGACCGACATCCGCATGGTGTACTCACCGCTGGACTCGCTGAAGATCGCCCGGAACAATCCGGACAAGCGAGTCGTATTCATGGCCATCGGCTTCGAGACCACGGCCCCGTCCACGGCCATGACGATCATGCGCGCGGCCCAGGAGAACCTGCGGAACTTCTCAGTGTTCTGCAACCACGTCACGATCATCCCGGCCATCAAGGCCATCCTGGACTCCCCGGACCTGCGGCTGGACGGCTTCATCGGCCCCGGGCACGTCTCCACCGTGATCGGCTGCCGGCCGTACGAGTTCATCGCCCGGGACTACGCCAAGCCGGTCGTGACCGCGGGCTTCGAGCCGCTGGACATCCTGCAGTCCATCTACATGCTGATGCTGCAGCTGTCGGAGGGCCGCTCGGAGGTCGAGAACCAGTACTCCCGGGTGGTCCCCTGGGACGGCAACCCCACCGCGCTGAAGGTCATCGGCGAGACCATGCAGCTGCGCCCGTACTTCGAGTGGCGCGGCCTCGGCTTCATCTCCCATTCCGCGCTGAGCGTCCGCGAGAAGTATGCCGAGTTCGACGCCGAACTGCTGTTCCACGTGCCCGGGGTGCGGGTCGCCGACCCCAAGGCCTGCCAGTGCGGTGAGGTGCTCAAGGGTGTCCTCAAGCCCTGGGAGTGCAAGGTCTTCGGGACCGCCTGCACCCCGGAGACCCCCATCGGTACCTGCATGGTCTCGCCCGAGGGCGCCTGCGCGGCGTACTACAACTACGGCCGGATGAACCGGCACCGGGTGAAGGAAGCCGTGACCATCCAGGTGGGACGGCCGTGACGGTCAACCGGCCCGGCGGGCCCACCGGCGTCGACGAGGCCGAGGACACGGCCGGTCCGGCCCAGGCCGGCTGGGTCGAGCAGGCCCTGCGCGAGCACGACGAGCACCATGACCATGACGGCCCCCATGAGCATGGCAAGCAGGGTGCCGTGCCGGACCGTGAGCAGCAGGTGCTCGACCGGATCGACCGGGCCCGCCGGCGCCGTCCCAAGGTCCGCGAAGAGCGGATCACGATGTCGCACGGGGCAGGTGGCAAGTCGACGCACACCCTGATTGAGGCCATCTTCCTGGACGCGTTCCGCAACCCGCTGCTGGAGCCGCTGGAGGACGCCGCGTCGCTGGCGGTCGGCACCGCGCAGGTTGCGCTCACCACCGACTCCTACGTCGTCTCGCCGCTGTTCTTCCCCGGTGGGGACATCGGCGAGCTCGCCATCAACGGCACCGTCAACGACCTGGCCGTCAGCGGGGCCAGGCCGCTGTACCTGTCGGCTGGCTTCATCCTCGAGGAGGGCTTCCCGGTCGCCGACCTGACCCGGATCGCCGCGTCCATGCGGGACGCCGCGGCCGCGGCCGGCGTCCAAATCGTCACCGGTGACACGAAGGTCGTTCAGCGAGGCAAGGCCGACGGCTGTTACATCAATACCGCAGGCGTCGGCGTGCTCGACCGCGGCGCCGCCCTCGGCGTGGCCTACGCCCAGCCGGGCGACGCGATCATCGTGTCCGGCCCGATCGGCGATCATGGTGTCACGATCATGCTGGCCCGCGGTGAGCTGGACATCGAAGCCGACGTGCAATCCGACACGGCCCCGCTGAACGGCCTGATCGCCGGGCTGCTGGACGCGGTACCCGGGGTCCGCGCCATGCGGGACGCGACCCGCGGCGGCGTGGCCACGATCCTCAACGAGATCGCCAGGGCCGCCGACGTCGGCGTGCTGGTCAACGAGGACGACATCCCAGTCCGCCCCGAGGTGCGCGGCGCCGCGGAGCTGCTCGGCATCGACCCGATGTACGTGGCCTGCGAGGGCCGGCTGGTGGCCGTCGTACCCGGCGACGAGGCCGACCAGGCGCTGGCCGCGCTGCAGACCCACCCGCTCGGCACTCACGCGTCGGTCATCGGCCACGTCACCAGCGATTCGCCCGGCCTCGTGTACCTGAAGACCGCCTTCGGCGGCACGCGGATCGTCGACCTGCTGGTCGGGGACCCGCTGCCGCGGATCTGCTGAGCGGTATGCACGAGCTCGCGATCGCGGAGAGCCTGGTGGACGCGGTGACAGAGCAGCTTCCCGGCCAGCGGATCTCCGAGGTGCGGCTGGAGATCGGCGCGCTGTCCGGGGTGGTAGCCAACGCGCTGCTGTTCTGCTTCGACCTGGCCACCGAGGGCACCGCGTTGGAAGGCGCCAGCCTGGAGATCACCGAGCCCGGGATCCGGTGCGAATGCCGCGCCTGCGGACAGACGTTCGACCCCGACGGGCCGATCCTGCTCTGCCCGTGCGGCAGCGCCGACGTTAAGGTCCTTTCCGGCCAGCAACTGTCCATCACCTCGGTAAGGGTGGCTTGATCATGTGCGCGACGTGCGGCTGTACCGACCTGGATGAGCCGGGCCCGCTCAGCCACGACCACGACCACGACCACGGCCGCACGGTGACGCTGCAGCAGAAGATCCTGGCCAAGAACGACGACCTGGCTCAGCGAAACCGGGAGTGGCTGCGGGAACGCGGCGTCCTCGCCATCAACCTGATGAGCTCGCCCGGCTCGGGCAAGACCACCCTGCTGGAACGCGCCGGCCGGGACCTGGCCGGGAAGCTGACCCTGGCCGTCGTCGAGGGCGACCAGGAGACTGCGCTGGACGCCGACCGGATCCGCGCGGCCGCCTGCGAGGTCGTGCAGATCAACACCGGGGCAGGCTGCCACCTCGACGCGGCCATGGTGGCCGGCGCGCTCCGCACCCTGGCCCCGGCCCCGGGCTCGGTCGTCGTGATCGAGAACGTGGGGAACCTGGTCTGTCCCGCGCTGTTCGACCTGGGCGAGACGGCCCGGGTCGTGCTCGCCTCGGTCACCGAAGGCACCGACAAGCCGCTCAAGTACCCGCAGATGTTCCGCACCGCGGACCTGGTCGTGATCACCAAGACCGACCTCGGCCCGTACGTCAACTTCGACGTGGCGCAATTCGGCGAGTACATCGCCCAGATCAACCCGCAGGCCACGATGATCAGCCTGTCCGCGGTGTCCGGCTCCGGCCTGCCGTCCTGGTACGACTGGCTGACCAGCCTGGTCCCCGCCCCGCCCGCTGAGTCAGCTGGCAGCTAAGTCAGCTGGCCGCTGAGTCAGCTGGCCGCTGAGTCAGCCGGCCGCTGAGTCAGCCGGCCGCGTCCCGGGCCGCGGCCACGACGGCCTGCCCGAGGCTGATCCCCCCGTCGTTACACGGCACCCGGCCGTGCGTGAGCACCCGGAACCCCCGTGCCTCCAGCCGGGCCACCGCCGCCCCCAGCACGGTCACGTTCTGGAACACCCCGCCCGACAGCGCCACCGTCGTGAGCCCGTACCGGTCGCGGACGGCTGCGCATCCATCTTCGATCAACTGAACTATCCCGTACTGGAAGCGCGCTGCCACGATCGCCCGGCCCGTGCCGCGAGACAGGTCGGCCGCCGCTTCCCGCACCAGGTCCGCCCCCCTCACCTGGAACGGCTCACCGGAGACTCCGGGGGAGAGGGCGGCCCGGTAGCCGCCGGCTCCGGCGGCCCCGGGGTCTGCGCCGACTGCGGCGAGCTGCTCCAGCTCGATCGCGGCCTGCCCCTCGTAGTTGATCGTGTCGCGCACCCCGAGCAGCGCGGACACCGCGTCGAACAGGCGGCCGGCGCTGGAGGTGAGCGGCGCGTTGATCCCTTTCCGCGCGAGCGTGAGCACGTTGCCCCACCGGTGCTCGTTCCGCTGGGCGACGTCCAGGTCAGGCGGCCCGCCGCCGGGGAACGCGGCGTCCAGGTACGCCGCGGCCATCCGCCACGGCTGCCGGACCGCGGCGGCGCCGCCCGGCATCGGGACCGGCGCGAGGTGCCCCGCCCGGCGGAATTCGGCCAGGTCGGCGACCAGGAACTCACCGCCCCAGATCGTGCCGTCGGTGCCGAACCCGGTCCCGTCGAACGCGACCCCGACGACCGGGCCGGTCTCGCCGTTGTCGGCCAGGCAGGAGGCGATGTGCGCGTGGTGGTGCTGGACTCCCGTCAGGTCCACCCCGTCCAGGTCGAGGGCGTACTTGGTGGACAGGTACTCCGGGTGCAGGTCGTGGGCCACCACCTCGGGCTCGATGCCGAACAGCCGTCGGTAGTGCTCGATACCGTCGGCGAACGAGCGCAGTGTCTCGGCGTTCTCCAGGTCCCCGATGTGGTGGGACAGGACCGCCCGGTCCCCTTTGGCGAGGCAGAACGTGTTCTTCAGTTCGGCTCCGCAGGCCAGCACCGGCCGCCGGAACGCGACGCTCACGGTGACCGGCTCCGGCACGTAGCCGCGCGACCGCCGCAGTACCATCTCCCGGCCGCGGAACGTCCTGGCCACCGAGTCATCGGTCCGGACGTGGATGGCCCGGTCGTGGGTCAGATGCGCGTCCGCGATCGCGCCCAGCCGCCCGAACGCGTCGTCGTCGCGGTAGGCGATCGGCTCGTCCGACACGTTCCCGCTGGTCAGGACGATCGGCCCGGCGACGGCCTGGAGCAGCAGGTGGTGTAGGGGCGTATAGGGCAACATGACCCCCAGCTGCCGGTTCCCCGGCGCCACCGCCTCCGCGATCGGCCCCGTTCCGGCGTCCGCACGCCCGGCGCCGTGCAGGCTGCCACCGGTTAGCCGGGGCAGCAGCACGATCGGCCGCCGCGCGCTGCTCAGCACCCGCGCCGCCGCCTCGTCCACCTCGCACAGTTCCCGCGCCGCCGCGACGTCGGCCACCATTACGGCGAACGGCTTGTCCTCGCGGTGCTTGCGCTCCCGCAGCGCCGCCGCGGCCTTCTCTGATGCCGCGTCCACGGCCAGGTGGTAGCCGCCCAGCCCCTTGACGGCCAGGATGGCCCCGCCCCGAAGCAGTTCCGCCGCCGCGGCGATCACCCCTTGGGCCGGCCCCTCCAGGGTGCTGCCGCCCGGCCCGAGCAGGGCCAGCGCGGGGCCGCACACCGGGCAGCAGGTCGGCTCGGCGTGAAACCGCCGGTTCCCTGGATCCCGGTACTCCTGCGCGCAGGCCGGGCACATGGTGAACCCGGCCATCGTGGTCCGGGCCCGGTCGTACGGGATGTCCCGGACGATGGTGAACCGCGGCCCGCAGTTCGTGCAGTTGATGAACGGGTAGCCGAACCGCCGGTCACCCGGGTCGGCCAGCTCACGCAGGCAGTCCGGGCACGTCGAGGTGTCGGCCGACACCAGGGCCTGCCGGGTCCCGCCTGCCGCGCTGGCCACGATGGAGAAGGCCGTCAAGCCGTCCGGCGGTATCGGCCAGCTCCGTACCCGGTCGATCCGGGCCAGCGGCGGGGCGTCGCGCTCTAGCCGCAGCAGGAACTCCTCGATCGCTCCTCGCGGCCCCTCGACCTCGGCGAACACCCCGTCGGCGTCGTTGCCGACGAGGCCGCCCAGCCTGAGCCGAGCCGCCAAGGCGTGCACGAAAGGCCGGAAGCCGACCCCCTGGACGATCCCCTCCACCCGGACCGCTGTCCGGATTCGCTCCGTCACC